>JANNLP010000644.1:0-4376 GCA_031396905.1 Gemmataceae bacterium | reverse complement strand
GAACTTCCCGTGCCACCGGCGGCGCATCGACAAGCGTACCTTGCACGGGAGTTCCCTCTCAGGTGCGTGACGGATCCTAACTGTGGTTGGCCGCCAATCCTACCTTGGCCTTATCGTATGACGCAAGTGCGGATTCGACGCTGCGATATTCACTTATCGAACAGCTTTACTACGTCCGCTGCTGATTTCAACTCTTCAAACTTCCAACACGCCGCCAGCACTTTGTCGGCGACGGCCTTGTTGTACACGGGTTCCACGACTTTGCGGAATTTGGTTTCTACTTCCGCATCGGTCATGGGGTTACCGGCATGGCCGCGCGGAAACTCGACTTCTTTGACCAACTGTTTGCCATCCTTCATGATCACGGTGAGCCGATTCGGAATGCCGTTCGGATACCGCCGATTACAATCCGCATCGCGATGCAGTTTCACCTGATTCGTCAACTTGATCAGCGATTCATCCGCCAGGCGATTGTCGTCAAAGCTGCGCAGGCCGACATCGCCATCGACGAGTGCCACGGCCACGCAGTACGGCATCGAGTGGTCGGCTGTCTCTCGCGTTTTTGGCCGGTACTTTTCGGGGTCTTTGCCGATGATATCAACCGCGGCGTCAAACGTGTGAATGTCAATGCGATCCACATTGCGCCAATCGCCGATCTGCGGCCGCAGGTGCAGGATCGCTTCCACCGCCGATTGGGCATGATATTCGACCGGCCAGAACTTGATGTACGTCTTCGACATCATGTAACCGTCGGCGTTCCCAGCCTCGCCACCCATCAGCGCAACGTTGACCTTTTCGCGGATAATGAGCTTCTCCAAACCCAGCTCGCCTTCAAAGATCGGCGCTGGACCGGTGAGTCCATCGGCGGCCAAAAGCGCCGCGAATACGCCATTGCGGGCCGCATTGGCAAAGGCGCAACCTTTCCACATGCTCATTTCGCCGGCGCGGGTTTGCCGCAAAGCCACGTTGCAAACGCCAGCCAACCCGACAGCATGAGCCGTCTTAGTCGCATCCAGTTTCATCAATTTGCACGCGGCCAGACACGATGACAGTGCGCCATAAGTGACGTGATCCACGCCGTGTTTGCGCAGGCTCGCGGCATCACACAGCCGGCATTGAATCTCATAGGCCAGTACGCCTGCGACAAGCATTTCTTTGCCGCTAGCACCGTAGGCTTCACCGACACTCAATACTGCGGCAAGATTATCGCTCGGATGTGCCGGCTCCAACGAAAGATAGGTATCGTTGAAATCGAGATAACGGATCAGCAGGCCGTTGATAAACGTGGCCCATTCGATGCTCGACTTGCCACCGGCCAACATGCTGGCGCCGGGGTTTCCCTGCACCCGGCCAGCACACTTGCGAGCGATGGCAAACGCATCGGAATCCATCGCACCGACGGAGGTCGCAAACGAATCAATAAACCGCCGCTTGGTCTCGTGAATGACCGGCTGCGGAATCGTGTCGTAATTCAAGCCGACAGCATACCGGGCGAATCGTTGTGCCAAGTTTTCAGACATACTTTCTCCTGATCGCGGTGAGAAGTATCAGGATAGTAATCGGGGCGCACAGAGGCAGGGGCGAGCCGCTGTAACCGCCCGATGAAATGTCGTGCGGATTGATTAGTTTGACTTGCCGTCTTTGCTGCGTTCGCCTTTGGCGCGTTCGTTACCGCCGCGGCGGGAACCGTCTTTGCCGCCTTCTTTGCCGAACCCTTTGAAGCGGTCGGCACCCATGCCCATCCAGCGATTCCAATTGTTGCCGCCCGGGCTGGCATTACTCGTGTTATTGTCGCCATTGGGCCGACCGCCGCCGCCGTTTCGCTGCCCCGGGCCGCCACCGCCATTGAACATCATGGAACGGCCGCCGTCCGAAACCGGCGTCGGGCTGGATGTGACAACCACAGGCGGCGCTGGCTTGCCGCCACGCGCGAAACGCATGACTTCCTCGGCGATCAGAAAGCCATCGTCGTTGTAATCCATGTTGCGGAACTCATCGACGGTCTTGCTGCCTTTGACCCATTCATAGAGACCGATCTGCCCGTCGATATCGATGTCCAGCTGTTTGAACCACTCGGGCAGATCTTTGGGCAAGTGACCAGCACGATAGACGACCGGTCGCTTCAGATCAAAATCCTGGTCTTGCGCCGGCAGCGTGGAAACAGTCGGCTGCTCCTGCCCCGGAACGGCAACATCGGGCCGGTCGCCGCGCTGTTCGAAGCGCGATTTGAAATAGGTCTTGAACTCCGGCAGATCGATAAAGCCGTCCTTGTTCGCGTCGAACTTGTCGCGCTCATTTTTCAAAGCATCGGGCATTTCGTCGGACGACAGCAAGCCATCGTTGTTCTTGTCGTAACTGCGGAAGCGCTGCTCGGCGAAACGGTCCTGCATCTCGGCATTGGGCGCACCGCCACCACCACCGAAGGCGCCTGGTCCGCGATTCTGCAGCTGACTGAAGGCACCCTTGAATTGCTCGCGGGTCACCTGGCCATTGGTGACGCCCATCTGCTTGGCGGCCCGGTCGAACATCATCTGACCCATCGGGTCGAGGTCTTCGCGACGAATGACATCCTTGCCTTTGGAGAATTGATTGAAAAGGTCGTCGGGGTTGGCGCTCATCATCATCTGCATGCCGCCGCGACCACCGCCGCCCTTGCTACCGAGGATAACGCTGCTTGTGAAATCGCCGCCCGGCGGTTGGGCCAGAACCGGGATCGACAACAGCATCAACACAAACCCGGCGCGAAGAATACGCATGCACGACTCCCGAAAGACACTACCAATGTAACCCCACACACTGGTATTCGCCACGAGAATCGGCAATTTCTCACGATTGCGCCATCAGTTTTCAGCGTTTTTCGCCGGCCGGGCGGGCATCATGCACCACTTTGCCCCCGGTAATCGTCATCACCACGTCCGTATTGGCGATGGCATCGCGCTCGCCTGGATTGAGGATATCACGGCTGAGCACGGCAAAATCGGCATATTTGTTGAGGCTAACCGAGCCGCGGTCGCGATCCTGATGCGATGCGTAAGCCGAGGTCAATGTGTACGCCGCGATGGCCTCTGCCACGCTGATCCGCTGAGCGGGGAACCATCCGCCGGCATGCTTGCCGTCGATGGTACGCCGATTCACGGCCGCATCAATTCCCAGCATTGGGCTGAGCGGCGCGACCGACCAATCCGAACCGAATGCCAGTTTGGCACCACGGTCGAGCAACGCACGGAACGCATATGAGGTCGCACAGCGTTCCGAACCGATGCGACCCTCGGCCCAGCGGCCATCGTCGGCGACATGGTATGGCTGCATCGATGCCACCACGCCGACCTCGGCAAAGCGCGCGATGTCCGCTGCTCGCAGATGTTGCGCATGTTCAATGCGAAAGCGGCGATCGCGCGTACCGTTGGCCTTGCCGACATCCGCGAAGATGTCAAGCAGCGTCGCATTGGCTTCATCACCAATGGCATGCACGCACACGGAGAGTCCAGCTCGATCCGCTTGATCGACCAGCGCCCGCATCCGCTCGCGCGGTGTAACATACACGCCGGTGCTGCCCGGTTCGTTGACATACGGCTCAAACATCTTGGCAGTGCTGGAACCGAGCGACCCATCCATGAAACCCTTGACGCCACCGACACGGAGATGGTCGTTTCCAAAGTCCGCTTCAACCGCCATGCGGGCCAGTTGTTCCCATTCGGCGATGGGCCAACGCAACTCCACGCGGCATGTGAGTTGGCCCGCGCGCGACATGCGTTGGTACAAGCGGAAGAGCTGCCGCCGCGTTGCGCTATCGCTGCCATCCATGTCGGCGGCGCTGGTGATGCCGTTTTTGCGAATCTCGGCAAGAGCTGCGGCTACGCCTGATGTCACCTCTTCATCGCTTGGCGGTGGCACAAGTTTGTCCACCAACCCCATCGCATTGTCGCGCAGTAGTCCCGTCGGTTGATTCGTTTTCGGATCACGGTAAATGACGCCGCCGGAAGGGTCCTTCGTGTCGCTGGTGATGCCGGCCATTTGCAGCGCTTTGGTATTCACCAGCGCCATGTGCCCATCGTAACGACGGATAAACACGGGCCGATCCGAGACATGCTGATCAATGTCAGCCGTGGTTGGCAGCCGGCCGGCAAACGCCCGATCATGGTCCCAATCGCCGCCCAGCATCCAGCGGCCGGGCGGCAACTGTTTGTCGAAGGCCGCGAGGCGTTTGCCAAACTCCGCGGCATCGGCCGCATCTTTCAACGCGACCTGGTTGATCCGCAGACCCGATCCCAACAAGTGCAAGTGGCTATCGTGAAACCCCGGCACGACACGGCGGCCCCGAGCATCGACCACAACAGTTTTCGGGCCGGCAAAAGCGCGCATGTCGGTCGTGGAGC
>JANNLP010000102.1:0-3945 GCA_031396905.1 Gemmataceae bacterium | reverse complement strand
CATGCACCTTCCCGATGTCGGCCCACTCGAGGTGATCGGAGCTCAGTCGATTGGCCTTGCCATGCCAGCGCGATGGCGCCGGCGGTGAAACCGAGGTAGCGTTCACCCTCACCGAAACCCGATCCATGCTGTGCGGCACTTGCGAAGAACTCGATCCGGAACGTACGTGATGCCGTGCTGTTGAGTGAACCGCTAACGAAGATCGTGCCCGATCCGTTGATCCCGGCAGAGAGTAACACCGGGAAATTCTGCGACCCGTTCGCCCCGGCGTCGCCGTCGCCGGCGTCGTTGGCGGTCACCCCATTAAAATTGAGATCAATGCCCAGCCCTACGTGAGAGTGGATCGCGTTGCCGAGTATGAGGTTTCCGGTCGCTGTGCCATCTAATCCGTCAATGCCAATGCCGTCGTTGAAAGCGATGATGTTCCCCGCGCCCGCTGCTGTGCCACCGATAGTATTGTTGGTTGCCGCGGCGTTGAGCAGAACGCCGTCCGACTTATTGCCGAGGTCGCCGGTCCCGTTGATGTCGGTTCCGATGAAGTTGCCTTCGATGACATTTCCGGTTGCACCGGTGTCAAGTTCGATGCCATCGTCGAAGTTTCCGGAAATGACGTTGCGCTCGGCGACAGTCGTGCCACCGATCGTGTTGTTGGCGGCACTGAGGTCGATCAGGATTCCATCCACGCTGTTGCCGATCGCCAGCGAGCCGGCGAAATCGGTGCCGATCAAGTTTCCCTGCACAGCGTTACCGGTCGTTTTGGCTCCGGTAATCGTGATGCCACAGTCGGCGTTGCCCGAGATGACGTTGCCCGCACCGGCCGCCGTACCACCAATCGTGTTGCTGTTGGCGCCGCCCTCGATCCGAATGCCGCTCTGGGAGTTGCCGAGGCCAATCGTGCCGGTGACGTCGAGGCCGATGTAGTTGCCTTGCAGCACATTTCCCGTGGCACCTGCGCTGACCAGGGCAATGCCGTTGCCGTTGTTCCCGGAAATAACGTTGCGTTCGACTGCTGTGGTGCCGCCAATCGTGTTGCCACTCGACGTGATTTCGATGCCAAATCCCGAGTTGCCCAAGTCCACCTTGCCGGTTACGTCCGTGCCGATGTAATTGCCGACGATGACATTTCCGCCCAGTGAACCAAGCTGAATGCCGTTGGCGAAGCCATTGATGACCAATCCGCGGACCGTGCTGCTTCCTGACCTGATGTGCAGGCCTGCTCCGGAACCGACGGCCGCTCCGCTAATCTCTATGATCGGTGTTCCGGCGAAATCCGGCTCGCTCCAGCCGTCAATGATCACGGCGTCAGTAATTGTCGGAAGCACTGAGACGACGTTGATCGTGTGCGGGCCTGGGCCGGCGATGCTGAACGTGATGGTGTCCAGTCCAAGCGATGCATTGGCGTTCGTGATGGCGTCGCGCAAAGTGCCGAGGCCCGAATCCGCCGTGCTGGTGACGACAAAGGTGGCCAACGAACCGGCATACGTTCGTTGAAACTGTGCACTGACCGCCAGGGCCGTTTCGACGCGGCCCTCCGCGTATTCCATGTGCCAATTGCCGTCGAGCCGCGCCGCCCCGGTGCGATCGCTGCTGGCGGACACATCCGCTCCGGTCAGTCCGCGAATGCTCTGCAGGAGTTGTCGACCGTGCTTTCCGCCGGCAAGATCGCAACCATAGAAGAGCAAGTCCGCGCCAGGTTTCAGCGACTTCGTCCACGCGGCCACTTGATCGCCGCGCTCGGCGAGAAGATCCGCTGTCAACCAACTTGAACCAAGTTGCACGCCGCCGCTGTTGCCATGACTGATGAAGTGGATCGCGGATAAACCGCGTTCGTTGCGTAAAAGCCGCGCGATTTGGTCGAGGCCATCGGCATCAGCGCGCAGTACGGCAATCTCAATGCGTCGTGCCGACGACAGATTGTCTTGGATGTCACGGATAATCGACTGATAATCGGGCACACGCGCATCGACGATCACCAATTCGCGGCGAACCGCATTGGCGACAATGAATGGTGCGTTTGGTGATAATAAACCAATCGAATCGACAGCCGCGGTGGCGCTGGGTATCGATCGATTATCAAGGAGATTGAGGCCCAAACTCGCGCGATGCCAGTATCGACCGATGCGCGCAATGCGATCATTCCGCGCGCGGCGGGTTGGCGCGAAGCCATCCACAGGTCGGGAAGGAGGCATCGGCAACTGTCTCTAACCCCGCTGAAAACGGCAACTGACTGCGTGAAAGCGCACAGTGGCCGGTCCGAGCGGAAAAGTCGGCTATTAGTACGTAGGTCACAACTGTACCCCGGTCAACTACTTACAGCCGCTTCGACCCCGTCGCGCGGCTTTTCGGAAAAAACACGCCTGATCCGACTTCTCATGCTACGGTTGAACATCCATGCGGGCCGGGCACCGGTCGGCCCGCGCGCACCCCGAGTCTTGCCACGATGGCCGCGGCACCTGCCCCCAAACTGTTGCGATTGACCGCGCCCGAAACCGGCCGCGCCGATCAGCGAACTTTGAACGTGTTGGCGGGCAATGGCTTATCCAATGCCGACATCGTATTCCTGCGGCAAACCTGGCTCTCAGGCCGCCGGGCCAATGAATCGCTGACGGAGTTCCTCGTTCGCGGCCACGTGCTGCGTGACGATGCACCCGATCTCCTGGCCATGAACTGGGGCGACGAACTTCTTCTCACCGGCGCGGCCGACTTGTTTCGCACCGGCGGCCTCGATGCCCTGTGGCAAATACTCGGCGACCGGCCGGAATCGAATGGCGAAGCCGATGCGCCGGATGTGAATGGCGAAGCCGCAGCCGAACCCGACGCCTCGATTCACGACCACTTGTATACGCCGGTCATGCGCAAGCAGCGAACGGATGTGCAACCGAAGAGCTCCATGCAGCCGGGTCCGTGTACTGCGATCATCCGCGCCGTCACTGAATCTGATAACGCAAAAGCCGCGGCTGCGACCGCGGCTCTCACGAGTGGTCAACTCCTGGGTCGTTGCCTGATCACCGGCCGCATTGCCGAAGGGTCATACGGCGCGGTGTACCGGGCATTGCACCGCACGCTGAACATTCCGGTTGCCGTGAAGGTGTTGCATCCCGAGTTGCTCGATGGCGACACCAAAGCCGGCCAGCAGTTCCGCAGCGAGGCCATGCTGCTGGCCCGGCTCAATCACCCGAACATAGTGCGGCTCTGGGATTTCGATGATTCCGTGCCGCCACCTTACCTGGTGTTGGAGTTCATCGAAGGCTCGACCGTCGCTGATTTGATTCAGCGTCGGAGCGTCTTGCGCGTCGATTTGGCCATGCGGATCGTGTTGCAGGTCGTGGATGGGCTGGATGCCGCATACAAACTTGGCATCATTCACCGCGACATCAAGCCGGCCAACATCCTCATCACCCGTGACGAGAAGGCCAAGATCGCGGACCTGGGCCTGGCAACCGTCATGAACCTCGGCCGGCAACTTGGGCAGGCCGCACCGTCCACGCAATCACCTCTTGCCGGCACCGTTGCCTATCTGGCACCGGAACAAGCCGGAAAAGCCGCCTCGTTCGATCACCGCTCTGACATCTATTCGCTGGGCGCCACGTTCTACCACATGATCACCGGACGGCTACCGTTCAATGGCAAGTCGTCGCTCGAAGTGTTGCTGAAACATGCCCGGGAAAAGCTGATTCCACCCAACGAAGTTTATCCATCCATCGACCGCGGCGTGTCCGATCTTATCGTCCGCATGATGGCCAAAGACCCCTCCGCCCGCTTCCGCAACTACGAAGATCTGCGCGACACGCTTATCGACGTTGACATCGCATTGCAATCACACATGTCCGGTTTGACGGATGATTTCCGGCGCGTGTAGCCGGTTCCAATTTACTGTCTCTTTGTTGATTCAGAAAAATGGCAAATCTCATGGTGGGTCTCGCAGACTCGACCCACCCTACAAAT
>JANNLP010000152.1:0-3874 GCA_031396905.1 Gemmataceae bacterium | reverse complement strand
CGTGGAAGATCGGCCCACTGCCCAGTCCGCACGCGTTTCGTAGATTCTCTGTTACCACACCAGCACGAGTGCGCTCATGAGTCGGCACGCAGTTCATTGGCATGAGGGGATGTTTCTCAGGCCGCACCATTTCCAGGCGGCTACGCGGTTCAGCGCCGAAGTGACCCGCTTGCAGGTGCAGTGGGATAATCACTATTCCTGGGGCCTGCGCTCCATCGAAATCGACGAAGATGCCCTGAAAAACTACCGCTTTGTCGTCAACCGCATGCGGGCCAGGCTACGCGATGGCACCGTGATTTCCGTGCCCGAAGACGGTCCGCTGGCACCGATCGATCTCAAGCCCGCACTTGAAGGCCGTAATGAAATCACGGTGGCGCTGGCCGTGCCTGAGATACAACTGGGCCGACCGAACGCGGGCACCGTCGATGAAGGCGCTCGCTTCAAGGTGTACACGGCCGAGAAGTTGCCGGACGAGAACACCGGCCAATCCGAGCGGGCCTTGCAGTTTCGCGCCCTCAATTACAAGATGCTCACCGGCGACCAGGACCCGGCCGGCTATCAAGTGCTGAAGCTGGCCATCGTCGCCAAGTCCGCGAAGGCGGAAGCACTGCCCGAATTGTCTGAGCCGTACATCCCGCCGCTGTTGGCATGCGATGGCTGGAAGATCCTCACTGAGCGCATCCTCAGCCCGATTTACGACCGCATCGGCCAACTCGTCAAGCAGCGTGCCGAACAGGTGCGCACCCGCAACATCACCTTCGATAGCCCATCGCCCGGCGACCGCCAACTGCTCGAAGGTTTGCGCATTCTAAGCGGCGCGTATGCCTATCTCAACGTCACGCAGTTTTCCGAAGGCCGGCATCCGTTAGCGGCTTATGCCGACCTCGCTCGACTCGTCGGCGAGCTATCCATCTTCGGTCCCGAGCGTGAGCCGCCGCAGTTGCCGCGCTACGATCATGATGATCTTGGCCGCTGCTTCTGGACGGCCAAGCGTTACATCGACGAATTGCTCAATCAAGGTTCGTTCGATCTCGGTTACATCGAGCAACCGTTTTACGGCTCCGGCCTGCGCATCGAAGGCAGCATCAAGTCGGAATGGCTGGCGCCCGCGTGGCAGATGTATGTCGGCGTTAAATCGCCGCTCAAGTCGGATGAATGCATCAACCTGCTCACCGGAAAGCTCGACATGAAGATCGGCAGTGCCGACCGAGTGGACGAAATCTTCCGGCAGGGTCTGCGCGGACTGGTCTTCCGCTTCGCCCCGCGACCGCCGCGTGCGCTGCCGACGTATCAAGACCTGACCTATTTCCAGATCGACCGCACCGTGCAACCGGAAGAATGGCAAAAGGTACAGGCGACACTGAAGATGGCCGTGCGCTGCAACGAACGCCTGTTCGCCGGCAACATCGAAGGCCAGCGCACCGTGACCATCAAAGCCGATAGCAAGTTAATCCCATTGACCTTCACGCTTTATGTCGTCCCGCCAGGTCTTGCCGAAAAGACGTGATAGGATTGCGTCACTCGGCATCGTGGACACTAGGAAGTCGATTCCATGAACCCCGCTTTGGCCAAACAGTTCCATGAAATCGTCGGTTACGGCCTTGACCTCAAGGAGCGCATTGAGCAAGGTGCGAAGCCGCCGCTCGAGTATGAATTGGAACGATTGCGCGGCCTGTTGCTCGGCGGCTCCGAACTCAAGAACGACCCGGATTATTCTGGTGATCCCGGCAGCGGCGACATGCGTACGACGTCGGGTCGCGGCAGCGATAACCGCTTCTTCGGCGCACGTTACGCACTCACCTGTTGGCTCGATGAAATCTTCATCGCCGACTCACCGTTTGCCGACGACTGGAACGAACGCAAACTTGAAGTGGCCATTTATGGCGGCTCCAGCGACCGGGGCTGGAAGTTCTGGGAGCAGTCGCGGCTGGCGGAGAAAAGGCCGGGCACCGATGCACTCGAAGTCTTTTACTGGTGCGTGATGCTGGGCTTCCGCGGCGAGTTGCGCGAGCAACCGGATAAACTGCGCGACTGGACCATCGCCATCCGCGATCGCATTCGCCGGTCGCACAAAGTGGAGTTGTCACTTCCAGCCGACCAGGGCTTCACTACTTATGTGCCGCGGCTCACGGGCCGCGATCGCTTCTCCGGCACCATCAAATTGGCGGCGGCGCTGGCATTGGTGGCCGTGCCGCTGCTGGTCGTACTTGTCATGCGAGGACTGTCGGCGTCATGACTTTTATTTATGGCATTCTGAATTACGTGCGGCAGGTCTTCGGGCTGATCTTCCCGCTGTTCCGCCAGGCAGCCGACTTCAGCCGTTGGGGCCGCTGGGCGTGGTATGTCCTGCACTTCATCCTGATCGCAGGCATCGTTGCGGGCCTGTGGTATCTCAATAACTATGTCACGCCGGTGCGCGAGTGGCTCTTCTCGATGCTGCGATCCAAACGCGGCGAGATCACCAACATCTTTCTGCCCGCAGTGTTTCTGTTGGTCTACGCGCTTGCGTGGATTCTGCGCTGGATCTGGCTGCAACTCGGTCCCGATGCCGACATTGATGAATTCCCGGACATCACTGATGCATTCCGTGATGGCATGGATCGCCTTTCCACCAAAGGTGTACGGCTCATCGACTTGCCGCTGTACATGATTCTCGGCCGCAGTCGTGCCGGGGAAGAAGCGCTCTTTCAAGCGGGGCAAGTCCCGATCGAAGTTTTCGGCCCTGTCCGCGGTGAACCACCGGTGCGTTTGTGGGCAACCCGCGACGCCATCTTCGTTACCGCACCCGGAGCTTCCGCGCTCGGCAAATATGCCGACTTGCTGCAACATGGCCCCGGCGACGATGTGAGCAACAGCGGCTCCGACGCCGCGAAGAAAACGCTCGGCCTCGGCGATGATGAATCGCTCGATGCCACCGTGCAGGAAATTAACGCTCTGCGAGCAACGGCGCGCACCCGCGAGTTAACTGTCGAAGAAAAGGCGCGAATGCGCGAACTGGCGACCACCGCGCAACACAAACCGAAAGCCGGCAAGGTCGCTTTGACGGCGGACCTGGCCAAAGAAGCGTCGCAACGACTGCGCTATCTCTGCAAACTGATTGGCCGGGGGCGCCGGCCGTTCTGCCCCGTCAATGGCCTGATTGCATTGTTGCCGTGGGAAGCGCTGGAAGGCGACGATCCGGTGAAGTCGGCGGCATTAGCCGCGCGCACCGACTTGGCGTCGGCCCGCAATGGCTTGCGGCAATGTGCCCCGGCACTGGGATTGGTGTGCGACTTGGAAGAAGCTCGCGGCTTCGGTGAGTTTCGCGGTGCCTTCAGTGCCGAGAACCTGGCCGCACGCATTGGCCAGCGTTTTCCACTTGTGCCCGATCAGCCGATCAACGAACAACCTATGCTGTACGAGTCCGGCGCGAATTGGCTGGGCGAGCGCTTGTTCCCTGGTCGCGTCTATCAGGCGCTGCAGCTCGACGTGCGCGACGCGCGCTCGCTGGTCGCGCGCAACTTGTTTCACATTTTCCGACAAGTGCAAGAGCGCTTACCGCGGTTGGGCCGCCTTTTGCGCACCGGCTTGCCATTGCCCACCGGCGGACCCGATGGCCTGGATGGCCCACTGCTTTTCGCCGGCTGTTACTTGGCTGGCACCGGCCGCGATTCAAATCACCAGGCCTTTACGCCAGGTGTGTTTGAACGGCTGATGGAGAATCAGGGCGTCGTGGCGTGGACCCCCGGCGCACTCGACGACGATGTTCGTTATCGCCGCAGCGCCAACATCGGCATCGTTGTGGTATCCGTCGCCGCCGTTGCACTGTTGGCGGCCATGTGGGGTCTGTGGAAAGTTAAGTAATCAACAATTTTTCGCTCGACCTACTAACCTT
>JANNLP010000584.1:0-21187 GCA_031396905.1 Gemmataceae bacterium | reverse complement strand
CCCCACCGGATCGTTCAGCATTAGCTCGAGCCAACCTCGGCGAGCAAGAACAGGGTCGATCCACGCAGCCGCCGCATTTGCCTGCCCTATCTCCAGCCAAGCTCTCGCCTCCGCATAGAGTGCATCCGGGGTTACATCAGCGGCCGGACGAAGCCGTTGCTTTTCTCCAAGCGTTGAGCGCACGACGTCCCCCCGCTTTGTCAGTGCGGCTGACTGAACGGCGAGCACGTAATCCCCGCTCGAGCTCGCAAGCCGGGATATGCGGGAAGAATCGAGTGGATACGTAAGGCTCACCGCGCGACCAAAGAGTGCGTACTCCGTCGAGTCGCGCGCCGCGGGGCTGGTTCCTCTCTCGAATGCAGCGTTGATAGCCCCTGTGTCCGAAGTAGCACGACAGCCTGTGGCTGAGAGAACCGTCAGCGACTCCGCGGCTGCAACGAGATGCAGAGGCAATTCCATGAATTCAGCCTGAGCTTCATCGACCGAACGCGCAGCCAGTCGAGCCGCCAGCGCGCACTTCCCCAAAACAACGGCAATTGGTGAAAGCACGGCTGCCTGCTCACGCGTCGGCGAGCGTACCATCGCAAGCAGCGAATCCGCCAAGGCGCGGGCCGCAGCTGCCTGCCTTGGCTCAGTTCGAGCAAAGGAGATCCGCATGAACACTTCTTCCGCGGAGAGTCGCAGGCGAAGCGCCGGATCGGTCGTCAACGAGCGAGCGGCACGAAGTGTATCGACGGCGCGCGAATCGCCGAGCATTTCAAGTGACACAGCCAGCGCCTCTTTGGTCGCCGGACTCCTCGGCAGCGCCGCGGCCCACGACTGTGCCAGCCGGCTGAACACTTCACGCTGTCGCGCGAGCGCGGCCGATCGTCCAGCTGGATCCACTTTCACCAATCCGCGCGTTACCATTTCTCGCGGATAGGGAATGTGAACGATCGTATCTCCCTGTAACGATGCGTAACCCAGGAATCGCGCCTTTCCGGGCATAAGCGATACGCCGGGACGAAGCGCCGACCGTCGCGAGTACAAAAGGTCGCGAAGCTTGCTATAGGCTTCAGCCTCGAAGTTCTGGTGAAGAGCGGGAGCTAGCTCGAAGGCACGAGCGTACGCGAGGGCCGCTTGATGAGAGCTGCTGCGGAATCGCCACCCAGACGCACTCTGACGATCCGGAATAACTGCATCGTCCTGTCGGTGGCATTGCCCGACTCCATACCAGCTCGCGAAATCACGCCCGTCCTTTGCCTTCAACGAATCATAGATCACGCATGCGGCAGGAAAGTCGCGCTTTCCCATCGCAATAAGAGCTCGTCCAAATTCACTTTCCCGAGCAGTCAACCCGCTACCGGAGTTCGCGCGCTCGGCCCACGTCAGCCATTGAGCCGTTGACTCGAGCTTCCAGTTTCTAACCTGCGCCAGCCAGAGGGCCGAGCGAGCATACCGCCAGCCCGGTTGAAGCTGAAGCGCCGCGGCTGATAGCCGCGGACCTTGGCCTCTGGGAGCTGCGCGAACAACGTGCGAATCAAATCGAACACGCCGGTGAATGTTGCCGGGTTGCTCATCGGAGTGTTACCGATGGGATTCTGATCCACGCTGATGATCTTGTCGATTTGTTCGATGCCCGCAATTGCGTCGTGCGCCGCGCCCTGGGTTTTAGCTCGGTGTAGTCGCCGGGCCAGGGTGTCGTGCAACACCTCGTGGACCAGCGAACTCTTGCCGGAGCCGCTGACGCCGGTCACCGCGACCAACGCGCCCAGCGGCACTCGGACCGTGATGTTCTTGAGATTGTGATGCCGTGCGCCTTGGATCGTGAGTGCCGGAGGATTCTTGCCAGTGGCACGGCGGTTCTTCGGTACCGGAATGGCGGCGCGACCGGAAAGGTACTGACCCGTCAGTGAATTCTTCGACTTGGCGACAGTTTTCGGCGGACCCTCGGCCACAATTTCACCGCCACGGTCGCCCGCTCCGGGGCCAAAGTCGAGCAGATGATCCGCGCCGTAAATCACTTCCCGGTCGTGTTCGACCAATAGCAATGTGTTGCCGAGATCGCGAAGTTTCTTGAGTGCGGCTAGCAGCCGGCGGTTGTCGCGCGGGTGAAGCCCGATAGTGGGTTCATCTAGAACGTACAGGACTCCAGTCAGGCCACTGCCGATTTGACTCGCCAGGCGAATACGCTGTGCTTCGCCGCCGCTGAGAGTGGGGCTAGGCCGCGCCAATGACAAATAATCCAGCCCGACCTCGACGAGGAAGTCCAGACGGTTGATGATCTCGCGCAGGATCTCGCCAGCGACCTGCTTGCGGCGTTTGTCTAGACTTAATGACTTGACGAACTGTAACGTTTCGCCGACAGGTTTACCGCAAAGGTCGCCCAATGATTGGTCTTGAAAGCGCACGGCCGCCGCGTCGTCGCGCAAACGGGAACCGGCACACGTGGAGCAGGGGACTTCGCCAACGAGATGTTCCAACTTGGCGCGATAGGGAAAGCTGACGCGCGAAGCCTCATCAATGGCTGGCATCAGTCCCTTGTACTGAAACGTGGTGTCGTTCGGCAGCGTCAACCAAGCGTCGCCGCTGCCGTAAAGGATGACACGCTGTTGCCGGGGTTCGAGATCTACAAAGGCGGTGTCGAGGGAAAACCTACCATGTTTCGCGAGCGCTTCGGCAAAAGGCAGGAATGTAGAGCCGGGACTTAGGTCCGGCCATGCTGCGATGGCACCGGCGCGTAATGTCATCTTCGGGTCGCGGATTAACAGGTCGAGACTCGCGCCGTTCTGCGTGCCAAGTCCTTCGCAACTCGGGCACCAACCGAGCGGGCTGTTGAACGAGTAATTGTGCGGGTTCAATTGTTCCAAAGACCGACCGCACTGATCACAGGAGAGGTGCTGACTAAATCGCTCGACTTTCCATTCGGGTTCGGGCCGATCCGTGTTCACTTCGACGATGCGGACAACACCCTGGCCGATACTCAACGCCTGTTCGATGGCATCGGCAATGCGCGTGCGTTGGCCGGAGCGAATGACAATGCGATCCACCACGACTTCAATGTCATGCTTGCGGCGATGATCGATGGTCGGCAAGTCCTCGAGGCCGTGCGAAATGCCATCGATGCGGACACGGTTGTAGCCGGCCCGGCGCACTTCGGCGAAGATGGCATCGAACTTCTCCTGCCCGCGACGAACCACCGGCGCCAGAATGTAGTATTTGCCGCCGTCGGGCAACGACATCACTTTCTCAATGATCTCATCACCGGTTTGCGTACCAACGGCAATTTGACACTTCGGACAATAAGGTTGTCCGAGCCGGGCAAACAAAACTCGCAGGTAGTCGTAGACCTCCGTAACTGTACCCACGGTGGAGCGCGGACTTTTGCTGGTCGTTTTCTGCTCGATGCTGATCGCAGGTGACAGCCCTTCGATGCGATCCACCCGAGGCTTCTGCACCTGGCCAAGGAATTGCCGGGCATAGCTGGATAGCGATTCCACGTAGCGGCGTTGGCCTTCGGCATACACCGTGTCGATGGCCAAACTACTTTTGCCGGAGCCGCTGGGGCCGGAACACACGGTCATGCGTTCGCGCGGGATGTTGACTGTCACGTCCTTGAGGTTATGTTGCCGAGCGCCTTCGACGCGGATATTCTCAATTCGTGCATGCCGCGCTGATGATTGCGGCTTAGCCTTCTTGCCGTTCACTTTTGTCAGTTGTGGTTTCAAGACGTTGGCCAGCACTTGCCCGGTGGACGAAGCGCGGCATTTGGCAACTTGTTCCGGCGTCCCGGCGACCACGACTTCGCCACCGCCGGAGCCCCCATCGGGACCAAGGTCGATGACCCAGTCGGCCGTTTTAATCACATCGAGGTTGTGTTCGATGACCAATACCGTGTTGCCTTCATCGACGAAACGGTGCAGCACTTCGAGCAACTTTTTCACGTCGGCAAAGTGAAGTCCCGTGGTCGGCTCATCGAGGATGTAGAGCGTCTTCCCTGTGCTGCGGCGGCAAAGTTCCTTTGCCAGCTTGATGCGCTGCGCTTCACCACCGGATAGTGTCGGTGATGGCTGACCCAGTTTGATGTAATCAAGCCCGACCTCGTGCAGGGTCTGCAACATCGCGCGGACTTTGGGCACATGCTCAAAGTGGACGAGGGCGTCCTGGACGTCCATTTCAAGCACGTCGTGAATTGACTTGCCACGATAACGAACTTGGAGCGTCTCATGGTTGAAGCGCCGGCCGGAGCAAACCGGGCAGGTGACCCACACGTCAGCAAGGAAGTCCATCTCCAGGCGATTCGACCCGTTGCCTTCGCACGCTTCGCAGCGGCCGCCGGGCCGGTTGAAACTAAAGCGTCCGGGTTGGTAGCCGCGTGTCTTGGCGTCCGTGACCATGGCGTAGAGCGAGCGAATCTCATCGAACACTTTGATGTACGTTCCAGGATTTGATCGCGGCGTGCGGCCAATGGGTGCCTGATCGATAGCGATGACTTTGTCAATGTGCTTCGCGCCGTCGATCTTGTCGTAATCGACTTTTTCGCTGATGGAGTCGTCGTCCTCCGTTTCTTCTTCGACTTCCGGGGGGGCGGCATTAAGGATTTGCTTCAGGCCGCCGAGCAAGATGTCGTTGACCAATGAACTCTTGCCCGAGCCGCTGACGCCGGTGACGCCAATGAACTGGCCGAGCGGAAATGCAACCGTAACGTCTCTGAGATTGTGGTGCCGGGCACCGACGACCCTCAAGTGCTGACCGTTGCCCGTCCGGCGCTTCTCAGGAACGGCAATTGACTCTTTTCCGCTGAGGAAGCGACCAGTGACGCTTTTTGATTGACGGACGATGTCGGCGAAACTACCGGCCGCAACGACTTCGCCTCCGCGGACGCCGGGACCGGGACCAAAGTCCACGATAAAGTCGGCAGCCCGCATTGTTTCTTCGTCGTGTTCGACAACGAGTACAGTATTGCCGACGTCGCGCAGCCGTTCCAGGCTGAGCAGCAATCGCTCATTATCGCGCGGGTGCAGTCCAATCGAAGGTTCATCGAGAATGTACAGCACTCCGACAAGACCCGAGCCAATTTGACCGGCGAGACGAATGCGCTGAGTTTCGCCGCCGGAGAGCGACGGGGCAGGGCGGTCCAACGTGAGATAGTGCAGACCCACGTTCATCAGAAAGCCAAGACGGCCGCGAATTTCTTTCAACAATTCAGCGGCGATGATGCGTTGAATGGGTTCGAGCTTTCGTTCCAGTGGCCCTTCGGGTGCAAAGAGCGCCGTCAAATCGCCGATGGGCATTGCCGAAGCTTCGACAAGCGATTTGCCCGACACCTTGACGGCCCGAGCCTGTGCATTCAGCCGTTGACCCGCGCAAGCGGGGCAGCGGACCACCTTCATGTACTTTTCGAGTTGCATCCGTCGTGGGCCGGCCGCCGTCTTCTTGAAACTTGCCAAAAGTTGCGGAACGATGCCTTCCCATTTGCCGCCGTGTTTCCAGATGCCTCCGCGATGCCGCCATTCATAAACGATCGGCCGATCACCGCTGCCCTGCAGCAGCCAATCCCGATGCTGAGCGGGTAGCTTCTTCCACGGCTTCTTGAGGTCGATGTCGAGCGTCTTGGCAATGCCTTCATAAGTATGCCGTCGCCAGCGCCCCATGGCCTTGAACGAACCGACGAGCATCACGGCACCGTCATAAAAGCTCTTGCTCTCATCGGGAATAAGCAGGCTAGAATCGAAGGTAAATTTGGCTCCCAGGCCATCGCAATCCAGACACATTCCGTGCGGGCTGTTGAAGCTAAATAACTGCGGCGACGGCTCTTCAAATGACTTATTGCAATATGTGCAGGCATAGTGAGCGGAGAGGAGAATATCGTCTGTCGTCTGTTGTTCGTTTTCCGTTGTCCGTTGTGCGGCAGATCGCGGCGAAGCACCGGACTCGATCGCAATGATGACCGATCCTTTTGTCAGGCCCAACGCCTGTTCAACGGCTTCAGCGATGCGTGTTCGTGCCTTGGGTTCATTGGTCAGGCGATCAATCACAATGGCGATGTCATGTTTGATTCGCTTGTCCAGATTCAAGTCCGTGTCGAGACGCGTGATGGCACCATCCACCCGGGCGCGAACATAGCCACGCTTGAGCATGTCGGCGAAGAGGTCTTTGAATTCACCTTTCTGGCCACGAACGATGGGCGCCAACACCAGGAATTTGGTCGCCGACTCGAGCGCGAGGATGCGCGAGATGATTTGATCGCGGGTTTGAGCGGCGATGGGGCGGCCACAATCCGGACAGTGGCCCAGGCCGACGCGGGCATACAGGACACGCAGAAAATCGTAGATCTCGGTGATCGTGCCGACGGTGGATCGGGGATTGCGCCCCGCCGTTTTCTGCTGAATGCTGATGGCCGGGGAAAGTCCGCCGATGAAGTCAACGTCGGGCTTTGGCAGTTGTCCGAGGAACTGTCGTGCATAGCTGGAGAGCGATTCGATGTACCGCCGTTGCCCCTCCGCATAAAGCGTATCGAAGGCGAAGGAGCTTTTGCCGGAGCCGCTGACGCCGGTAAAAACGATCAGTTTGTCCCGCGGCAACTCAAGATCGACCCCACGCAGGTTGTGTTCGCGGGCTCCCCGGACGACTATACTGGCATTGTTCATATGAACACTATAGTAATGACAGTCTCCAAACGTGGGCAGGCCGGTAGTCGGAACGGCGCAAGTTGTGCCGGATAGGCGCGTTCCACGAGTGGCTTTCACGGGGGTTCACGCCTATTGTGTGGATACGAAACCGGGACACACCAGTTGTGCGATGGAATCCACGCCGACTGAGGATGCCGATCCGGAAAGCAGCGCAGCGAGGGCTAACGGCACTATCCAGGAATGTTGATTGATCCTTGAAACTGCTTGACGGTAACTCTTACCACCGTGTAAGTTTGAGAATAAGTTCGCCGGATTCGCGCGCCCACCTTCCTTAACAGGACGACCAATCATGCCACTGCCGAAAATGTTCCGCTGGCTCCGCACTGGCAAACAACAGCCCCATCGTAATCCGCCGCGCGCGATGCCACGATTGATGTCGCTGGAACGCCGTGAAGTACCAGCGGGTTACGTCGCTTCCGGAGCTGGGCCGGGCGGATTACCCGGCGTATCTATTCGCGTCGACATTCAAGACGCGATCGGCGGCTCGGCACCATCGCCACTCGGTGGACCCGCGGCACCACGAAGCGATGGCAAGACCGAGACAATTTCGCAACAGTTCTTTCCGTTTAATACAGGTTTCCGCGGTGGAGTTCACGTCGCTACCGGGAATTTCGACGGTGCCTACCAGACGCCGGATTCACTGGTCACGGCAGCCGGCCCGGGGGGCGGACCGCACATTATTGTTTGGAACATGATTCAGGACGCTAGCGGTCGCATTGTGACCAATGGCATTCGTGACCAGTTCTTCGCCTACGATGCGCGATTTCGCGGCGGCGTGACCGTGGCATGCGGCGACCTCGATGGAGACGGAAGAGCGGAGCTAATAACCGGCGCTGGACCGGGTGGTGGGCCACATGTCCGCGTGTGGAAAGAGGTCAACGGCCACTTCACCATGGTCAATGAATTCTTCGCCTTCGACGCGAGCTTCCGAGGCGGCGTCAATCTCGCATCCGGACAGGGGTACCGGACGGTGGAGCAAAGGCGATTGACGTTGTCATCGCAGTTGCCGGATAACTTCGCTGTGACGCCATATGACGACATTCCGACTCAACAACCCGGCCTGGGCGCGCAAATTCCGTTGATCGGGTTTGATGTCCCGCTTGCGCCGGGTAGCTCCGCGGGCTTCGGTCCGGGTGCCGGCTATACTTTGCCGACGGGCATCGTGGGCCATCTGGACAATAACAACGCTCCGCTGCCTTACATCACCGTGGCCGGCGGCAGCATTCAATACAACTCCGGCAACCTTTTGAACCAGTTCGGCGATATCGTCTATCGCCCAAACATCTATGTGCCACCACAATTCACGAACGAGGCCGGAATTGGGGACATCGTTTTCGCAAGTTGGACAGCCACCGACGACACGTTTCCGGGTGCACCATTCTTGCCTGATGTCGTTTACGGCCCATTTGTGCGCCTGACACCCGCGTTTAACGGCACTGAGATGGTCGAACGCATTACGCGGTTGACGCAAGCGCCCAACGCTGTCACATTCAGGAATCAACTGGTTATCGGTGCCGGACCTGGTGGTGGACCGCACGTCAGAGTTTACGATTTCGCCGGAACGGCCAATGGCGCACTAATCAACAATGGCGTGGGCAAAGAGTTCTTTGCATTCGATGCAAGCTTCCGTGGCGGAGTCAATGTGGCAATCAATGACGTGATTGCAAATCCCGCCTGGTACAGCTACGGGAATGCGACGGTAACCCCTCGGGAACCCAATCCCAACATCCCACCGCGCACACCCGGTCGACTCGATTACACGGTGCCAATGAGTACGCCGATCCCGTTTATCGTCGATTCCAACGCCAATAGCGGTTCACAGGTCTTTCTTGAAGCACCATTCGATACCGACCTTTACAGTCGGTACAATTCCGAAATTGTTACCGCCATGGCCAGCGGCGGTGGCGAAGTGCGCGTCTTCGGCGATTTCAACCCTCCAGTTGCAGACACAGCAAATCCTCTGTCCGATGCGGCGCCCGCCCGACGGACAACGCTCTCACAGGTCAATTTGCAAACTTACAACGTGGACCTGCCGCAAGCGACGGTTCCCACCGCTCCGCTCGGAGGATACAGTGGCTTTTCCTTTACAGGTTCGTTTGTGCGCGGAATTGACAATCAATTCCGAGGCGGTGTTAACGTCGCCGTGGCTTCCCTTAACTTCCTCGGTAATTCCGAAACACGGTTCTATGGATTTGGGCCGGCTGGGGGCGGAGCTCCACTTGCTACGAACCCTGTCCTTGGTACGGTTGTCTTCGGTGCAGGTGTAACGCCACCAGATCAGGCAAACCGCGGATCGCGAGTGCGCATATTTGACCAATTGTCACCCATACCCGCGTATCTCAATGACTTCGGACCACGGGACGATTTCCAGGCGTTCCCGGCCGATTCAAACGCTCAAGGCGCTTCGGTGGCATTTGGCTACGGTCGCCTTCCGGAACCGAGCCTTTCCGCATCGTACATCAATTATGCTGCTGGCGCAAGCGGAGCGATTCCAACTAATACCACAATTGCCCCAGGAACTTTTGGTCCCGCGGCCAACCTCGACCTCTATATGCCGCCAACTTCGACCAGTCCGATCCTTGTCACATTGTGATGAGATCGGTTCGCAACAGAAATGGTCGCGCCGCGAAAGTTGGGCGCGGCCTTTTCGTTTTCGCTCTGGGACGGTATTCTCACTGTCAGATTCGCTACTACGGCGATGTCCGTTGGTACAATTCAGGTCAAGAATATGACCGCCGAAGAAATTGCCGACATGCGTCGGCAACATTACAACGCCACCGTCGAGCAATTGATCAAGCCGCACCCCGAATTGATGTTGATCCGGGTGCGGCCGGATTTTCCAATACCGAAACACGAACCAGGGCAGTTCACGACGCTCGGTCTGGGTTACTGGGAACCTCGTTTTCCCGGCAGCCAGGAGGAAACTCTCAAGGCTGGCGATGAAGCACGACTCATTCGCCGGGCTTACTCGATTAGTTGCTCAGTGCTTGATAACGACGGCGCCATGCTCGATACCGAGGCACTTCCGTGGATCGAGTTTTACGTCGTGCTGTTGAAAGAGAGTGGCAATCCGAACAAGCCGCCGGCGTTTACGCCGCGGCTCTTTATGCTTCGCAATGGCGACCGGATTCAGCTCGGCGAGAAGTTTACGGGTCACTTTACACTTGAAGGAGTAAAACCGACTGACACCGTTTTGTTTCTTTCCACGGGAACCGGCGAAGCACCTCACAATTACATGCTGTGGAGACTGTTGCGCGACAAACATCCTGGCCAGATCCTGGCGGCATGTTGCGTGCGCTTCAAGCAAGACCTTGCGTACGCCGCCGTGCATGACACGTTGATGCAGCGCCATCCCAACTATACGTATCTTGGGCTAACAACCCGTGAAGCCGTCGTCAACCAAAAGGTCTACGTTCAGGACCTGATCACGTCCGGCGAGATCGAGCGACGCATCGGACAGACGCTTGACCCGGCCAACACCCACGTCTTTTTGTGCGGAAACCCTAAGATGATCGGCATACCCGAAAAAGATGCCGCGACAGGCCAGCGTGTTTATCCGCAGCCGGTCGGCGTCATTGAGCTTCTCGAAGCCAGAGGTTTCCGTTGCGACGATAAGACCCGCGGCAATATCCATTTCGAGAAGTACTGGTAAGTCGGGGCAGGGCAGGGGAGTGCGGCGTGGACGGCGATTCGATCGGCGGCTACCGGATTCAGAATCTCTTGCAGACAGGCCAGACGTCGCAGGTGTTCGAAGTCGTCGAAATGCAGAGCATGCGCCACTTCGCCATGAAGGTGCTGTTGCCCGAAGCGGCCAAGAACGCAGATCATCGCAAGACGCTGTTTCACGAAGCTGAAGTCGGCAAAAAACTTGCGCACCCGAATGTCATCAAGATCATCAATGTCAATAAGGACCAGAACCTTCCTTTTTACGTGATGGAGTTCTTTCCATCCGGCAGCCTGAAAATGCGAATTCAAAGGAAGGAAATGCCTTTCCTGCATGAGTTCGGCGACAAGATCGTCAAGCAAACAGCCACGGGTCTGGCATATATGAACGCCAGTGGATGGATTCATCGTGATGTGAAGCCAGACAACATCCTCGTCAACTCGCTCGGCGAAACCAAGCTCATCGATTTTGCCATTTCGTATCAGCCGCCGAAAGGCATGGCCAAGTTTTTTTTCCGCAAGGGTGGTAAGGCGCAGGGAACGCGAAGCTACATGTCGCCGGAACAGATTCGCGGCGAGATTCTCGATGCCCGTGCGGACATTTATAGTTTTGGCGCGACCTTTTACGACGTGGTTGCCTCGCGGCCGCCATTCCGGGGCAAGGACTCGCAAGACCTCCTGGCCAAGCACATCTCTGAAAAGCCGGTACCGCCGAAACAGTTGAATCCCGACGTAACGGACGAATTCAATGCTTTGATCCTGCAAATGCTGGCCAAGAAAAAGGAAGATCGGCCTCGCGACTTTCACGAAGTTCTGATGAAGCTGCGCAGCACCCGAGTATTCAAGGTTCATCATACGCCCAAGTCGAAGGCGCAGACAAGTTGATATGGCCAACAACTGGCTGCCATTCGAAAAGGACATCGCCGACCTGGAGCAAACGCTCGACGGGTTGGAGAAGGTCGGCCATTCGGATGAGTCGCGCCGCGTTCGCAAAGAACTGCACACATTGAAGCGTCAACGGTACGGCAGTCTCGACCCGTGGGACGCCGTGCAAATCTGCCGGCATCCCGATCGACCGCAGACTCTGGACTACGTCAACCTGATTTTTGACGAATACGTCGAGTTGCATGGCGACCGGGCCTTCGGCAACGATCCCGCTCTCCGCACCGGCCTGGCCCGCATCGGTGATTACAAGGTCATGCTCATCGGCCATCAGAAGGGCCATACGCTCAAAGAGCGCACCGAGTGTTTCTATGGCTGTGCCCATCCCGAGGGCTATCGCAAAGCGATCACCAAAATGAAGCTGGCGGCGAAGTTTCGCCTGCCGGTGATCTGTTTGATTGATACTCCGGGCGCCTACCCGGGCATCGGGGCAGAGGAGAGGGGTCAGGCACAGCTTATCGCCAACAACATTCTGGAGATGTCGCGGTTGCCAACGCCTGTGGTTTGCGTCGTGATTGGCGAAGGCGGTTCCGGCGGCGCACTGGGCATCGGCGTCGGCGATCGCGTCAGCATGTTGGAGCACGCGTACTACTCCGTCATTAGTCCGGAAGGCTGCGCCGGCATCTTGTGGAAAGTCGCCGACGATCAGACTAAACCGCGGGCCGCCAACGCACTGAAAATGACTGCCAAAGACCTGCGTCGTTTTGGCGTGATCGATGACATCATTTCCGAGCCGCTTGGCGGAGCGCATCGCGACCCACGGGAGATGGCGAACGGTCTGCGCAACTACTTGTTGCGCTGTCTGCGCGAGCTACGGGGGCTGCCGACTGATCAACTTCTCGAGCAGCGCTTTCAGAAATTCCGCCGCATGGGCGTCTTCGACGAGTCCAATTGATCCAAATATTCCGTTGCTGCTTTGCCTGGGATTCTACGTTCGACTTAAACATAACGGTCATTATCGGACGTTGGCGCGAGTGTTCGTCGAGGTCGATTTTCAGTCTCGTTAAGTCCGATAATGAATCTTATGTATAATTCGCTCCAAACGACTCGTTTGTTGAAGCGCCAACCTGGTTTCCAAATTCGTCAGTGAGCCGATGACAAAGCCGCGCATTGAATCCACAAAGATTCTGTGGGCTTACCGACCGGTTTCTAAAATTGCGGTGCGGATCAGTTTGTTGACGTTGGTCAGCAATTTTTCGAGTGCGGAATCGCAATGCAAAACGAACAAATGACTCCGAAATGACCCCCTGCCGAAATGGTGAAATTGTCAAAAATCGTCGCCGCCAAACGGCCGCAAAAGAAAGCCAGGCCATTGTCCGCGGACTTGGGACAACACGAAAATTATCCGCACTAATGCCACCAGACGTGTCCGAGGCCCCTGCCGGTACCAAATGTTGGCCCCCTGCCGGAGTGCCGCGATGTGATAATGTAAGCTCATGTTCACGGCTTGGCTCACAACGTTCATTGATCGCATTGCGCGAAGCTTGCCAGCCGACTCATGGCTGTCTGCGCCATACGTAATCCGAGGATTCTTGGCGATCCTGTTGCTGTCGCTCATCTGCGGTATGGTGGGTTCGTTGGTCGTTGGCAACCGCATGGCGTTTTTAAGCGACGCGCTGGCGCACTGTGCCTTTGCCGGCGTCACGCTTGGATTGCTGCTTTCATTTGCCGGCAACTTCATCGAGCACCAGGATTGGCTGATTCCAACCGTGATGGTCTCTTTTGGGATTCTCGTCGGCTTAGCCATCGCCTTCGTCCGCGAAAACACGAGTTTGGCCAGCGATACCATCATCGGTGTATTCTTCGCCTTCGCCGTCGGTTTGGGCGTCATGTTGATGGGAGCGTTGCGACGCAGCTCCTACATCAACCCCGAGTCATTCTTGTTCGGCAGCATCCTGGCAACGGAGGAAAGCGATATCGTTGTCTTGATGGGTTTGCTAGTCGCAACGGCCATCATCATCGGCCTCACCTACAACGCCACGGTGTTTGCCAGTTTCAACCCCAGCTTGGCGCGATCCCGTGGCGTGCGCGTCCGGCTTTGCAATTACGTGCTAATTGTGTTGCTGGCGATGATCGTCAATCTTTGCATCAAGGTCGTCGGCGCTTTGCTCATCAATGCCCTACTCGTTGTACCCGCGGCCACGGCGGCCAATGTCGCTCGTGGCAGCCGTAGTATGTTTTGGTGGACGGTTTCCGTTTCATTGGTTGCGGGAGTTGCAGGATTGTGTTTGAGTGAAACAATTGCGATCCCGATGGGCCGTGACCGACCTCTTCCATTAGTTGCATCCGGGGCGATCGTCCTTCTGTGTGTCGCGGCATTCTTTATTTCCATGACGATCCGCATGATACGCGAGCAGCGCCGTCCTGCCCTGCCGATCTGACCTTTGAGGAGCATCGTGGAAGAAAAGGCCAAAGACTTCATCCTGACGTTCACCTCGATTTTCTACGAGGCGTTACCGTTCATCATTCTCGGCTCGATCATCGCGGGCGTCCTTGAACACGCGATCCCGAAGCATTGGATTACGCGTCTGGTGCCGAAGAACCGCATCGCCGCCATTGGTTTGAGCTGCTTGCTCGGACTTGTCTTCCCGATGTGCGAATGCGGCATCGTGCCGATTATGCGCCGGCTTTTGCGCAAGGGACTGCCGCTGAGTTGTTGCACCGCATACATGATGTGCGGGCCGGTGATTAACCCGGTGGTCATTTTCAGCACTTGGGTGGCGTTTTCCGGGTTTCAAGATGGATGGATCATGGTCGCCCTGCGCATCGGCATGGCGTTCGTCGTCGGGTTTGTCACGGCGAATATTATCGACCGCCAACACCAGCGGTTCGGTAACGACCTATTGGTCCCCGCCGCCCGGCCAAACGCTGCCGACCATGACGACGACGACAGTGCCAATCAACAAGGGTTTAGCACAAAGCTTGGTTTGATCGCCGAGACGACGGTGCATGATTTCATTGACATTACCGTGTTTCTCACCCTCGGCGCCCTACTCTCGGCCGCGTGCCGACTTTTCTTCACGACGCAAGATATCGAGAATCTGGGCAACGGCTTTCCTGTTGTCAGCATTTTGATCATGATGGGCCTTGCGATTGTGCTGTGTCTTTGCAGCGAGGCGGATGCTTTCGTAGCGGCCAGTTTTTCGATGCTGCCGGCCGCCCATAAGTTGGCATTCCTGGTCCTTGGGCCAATGTTCGACCTGAAGTTGTATTTCCTATTTACCCGTGTGTTTCGACCCCGACTCATATGGACCATCGTAACTTGCGTGGCCGTCCAGACTTTGCTATACTCATTATTGGTTCATTATACGCTGCCCTCTCACGTTGGATTGCCGAAAAACTGACAAGGGTATCACCATGGCACACACGCATGCCGCCGACAAAAATTACTACTTAGACCAGATTTGCTCGCTTGGAGCGTGCGCGGCACTCGGTGTCGTCGGCGTTCTGATGTACACGTCGGGCAAATTGAGTTTGCTGCTCACTGCACCGTTTCATCCGTGGGTATTGGCGGGCGGTATCACCCTATTAGCAATTGCCCTGGTTCGCGGCACCTATCTCTGGCGGCTCGCGGGCCGTTTGGAAGTGGAATGCGATCATGACCATGGCCACGATCACCACCACAAGCACGATGAACATTGCGATCACGAACACGCCGTAGACGACTGCGGACATGAACATAGCCACGCATGGACACCGGCCAAGTACGCCCTGCTCATGTTGCCGATTACGTTGTATCTGCTCGAACTGCCCAATGCCGCGTTCAGCGCCGACTGGGCCAATCGCCAGGCTGATCAATCCGCGTTGGAAGGCCCCGGGCGCGCCGTCGGCGACAAAGGTGCCAAGGTGCTTGGCTTCCGCGAACTTTCCGACGCGGCCGGCGATGCGGGGAAACGAAACTACTTCGAAGGTCACACCGTCAAACTCAAAGGCATGTTTGTAAAACTCGGGATGCCCAATGAGTTTACGCTGATGCGGCTCAAGATGAACTGCTGCGCGGCCGACGTCGTGCCGATGCAGGTTCGCATTCTTTCCGAAGACAAAGTTGGCGACTTTGCGCGGACGGACTGGGTCGAGGTCGAAGGCAAAGTCGAGTTCCGCAAAGTTGCCGGCAAGGAAAAGTACTATGCCGTGCTGATCACCTCATCCGATAAAGTCAAGAAGACCGATCCCGAAGCCACGCCATACGATTGATGAAATTCCCTTTCGCTAAACTTCAACAGGCTGTGTCATTTGCCGCCCGCGCCCATCGGGGCCAAGTGCGCAAAGACGGTCGCACGCCGTACGCCAGCCATCCGTTCCGCGTGTGCCTAATCGCTTCCGAGTTGTTTGGTATTCACGATCTTGAACTTCTTACTGCCGCGATTCTGCACGACACCATCGAAGATACAACGACGGACTATGACGACATCGTGGCGCTGTTCGGCCCCAATGTTGCTGAGTGGGTGCGGCTGCTGAGCAAAGATAAACGAATGCCGGAAACCGAACGCGAACGAGACTACGTACACGGTTTGGTTTCAGCCTGTTGGCAGGTGCAGATACTCAAATTAGCAGACGTGTACGACAATCTCAGTGACCTGGACCAATTGCCTCCCGAGCGCCGACCGCAATCATTGCTACGGATGCGGTTCTATCTTGACCGGCTACAAGCGGCCATCAAACCGGAAGCGACCGCGGCATTTGAGGTTGTCGTGGCCATGCTGAACAAAGTCGAATCGCGCTGAAACTCGAACGCATAGCCCACATCATTGAATGTTGTTGAAATCCACTCGTGCCAGAAACAGCCGCCGGCGGTCGTTTCGCTGAAACAGGTCTTCCATCAGCGTTTCCAGCTTGGGGGTGAGCGGCTGGCCATTATTGGTCCAGGGATTCCGCCCGTTTACCGTGATCTTAATGGGCTTGGTGAAATCAATCATGTCGCGGGTGCCGCCCTGATCATCGTAGGCTCGGCCGAACCAGAGTGTGAGTTGTTTCACGCCGCGCGTGTGAACTGTGATCTGGTTGGCATCGCGAATGGTGGCTTGAATGGCAGCCGGATTTGTGAGTTTCTGACCCAGAAAATCCTCCAATACGATTTTCTTGTCAAACTGCTCGGAAGACGCCCAATAGAAATGATTGTCAGTTGTCCGGAACGAATGGTATTCTTCCCCGCCAGTGCCTGCACCAGGATTGCGACCCAAACTGGGAAAGCCGGTGGCCCGGCGCTTGCGGTCCAGCCAATCGAAAATGTTGGGCACTTCGCCGGGAAAGAAATCGATGGGCCGGCCCTTGTACATCACGAGTAACGACGCGTAACCTTTTTCCGCCCATTTGACGTACAAGTCCAGTGCCCAGATATTGACGCTACCGGTCAATTCACCGAGTACGATGTAAAATGGCAGCACCTGGGCGTGTCGCCAGTACCAACTCGATATGAATGCCCGCGGCCGGCCGTTGATCGGCACGACTGCCGCGAACAAGTCCGGGTGCGACAATCCGACATCAATTGCCATGTTGGCGCCCTCACCATGGCCCGTGAGCGAGACGCGGTCGGTATCAACATTGACAAACCGCTTTACGTCTCGCAAGCACTCGATGACCGCCGAATGTTCCGACTCTTTGTACTCGTACGCATTCTTCAGTGTGCCCCAATCGATGGCCGCGAGAATGTGGCCGTGCGTCAATCCCTCGGCTGCCCACGGCGTCATCGCATCCAAGGTGGACTGCCCGGCATTGGGAAGGATCAGCAACATCGGATAGGCGCGATTCGGGTTGTACTCGGCCGGCAACTGTAAGCGATAACGAACCGGTAGTTGGCCGCTAAACGCATTGCGCGTTTGCCGTTCGATGGGTACGCCCGCGGCTGGCACCGGTTCAGACTCGGGCGGTGGCAACAATGTAATTGCCCGGGCGATTTCGTCGATGGTCAGCCCTGCCGAGCGTTCCAGCTCAGTCGTCATGCGCGCCCGATCGATTGGGACTCCAGTGCGTTGAATCGCCAATATTTGCTGGCGTACCGACCACAAGCGGTCTGCGCTGGCGATGGAGGCTTCGGCGGCGACCGGACCCAATACCCAACCCGTAACGGCTGACGCCAACACCTGGTCGAGGCTGTATTGTGTTGCCTTGCCATTTTTGCGATCCGACTCAATTTGCCGACCCAGCGCGGTGAATGGTTCCAGGCGATCAAGCGTGTCGAAGTTCAACTCCTGGCAAATAGTGGGCATCGCGTCACCAACGAAGTCGATGGGTGGGCCGACCACGTCCTGGTAACAGATCGCCAACGCATGTCGCGTTTGCTCGAGTTTGGTCTGCAACATTTCATAGCGAGATTTCAGATTGGCGGCGTCGGTCTGTAGCGGCACCGGTAAATCGGCGACGACCAGTTGTTTCAACAGTTCTTGTACGCGGTTGTGTCGCCCCACCTTGGCTGCTAACTCGGCGTCTTGCATGATCCGTTGTTGGATCAGTTGTCGAAGTCCCGTTTCAGCGGTTTTCGTTTTTTGCGCTTGATCAGGGAAATGCTTTTTGAGGATGTTCAACTCGCGGAGGGCGTCTTCATACCAGCCGGCCTGCGTGCAAAAGCGGAAGAGCTTGAATCGCTTCTCAAAATCCGGCGCACCAGTTTCCTTGATCTCCGGATGAGCGCGGACCAGCGGTAGTACGACGGCTGGGCCAAACTCGCTGGTCATGTAGTTGGCGGTCCAGTTGTACTCGATACACTCCACGCGCATGAAATACGGTGACAACATCGATATCTTCTGCCTGACCTTGTTGGTCTCGATCTTGAATCGATTGCCGGGATTGATGGGTGCGCCGGGTCCGAGGAGTTTCGCCATGTCGATACGTTGCGTCAATCGAATCGTGCGTTCCCATTTCTCATTAAACGGGGTCGCTTCACCGATGCTGGCCTCCGCTGGCCGTGACTGGCCAGTGCGCGCGACTGGCATTTGCAAAATGATATGGCCGTCATAAATGTTCGTGTCTTTGTCAGGATCGTTGGCGACGTTACGCTGGCTGAACAACGTGTAGCGGACGCGATCATCAACGATAAAGCACGGCGAGTTTTTGACAATCGGGATCGGCTGGCCAGTGGCGGGGTCAACGATGAGTTCCATCTGCCGCGTGACCTTGCCGTGCAAGGCGAAGCCGTCCGTCATGTATACGACATCGGCAGACGCCGGCAGCGTCAATCCTGCCGCGACAATAATCAATGCCATCGCGCCAAACCGGATCGTCATCGTGGCATCCTCTCCAAGTCTCTACTCTGTTATACTCCCCTGCTCTGCCCCGTAGGTATCGGCAAGGAGAAATCGCTCGGCTCACCGGAAACGCATTGAACCCGGTCGACTTGTTCGCCACAATCAAAAAAAGAGGCTGGAGGTGAGCAATGCCGGTGCGATTCCGCTGCGTGTACTGCAATCAACTGCTGGGAATATCAAGCCGCAAGGCCGGCACGGTGGTGCGTTGCACCAATTGCGAGGGGCAGATCATCGTTCCGGACGTCGAACCAGCCCTGCAATTCGCGGGCGGCGAACGAAAAACTGGTCCCGGCAAGGAACGCACGCCCCTTCCCAACGACCTATTTGAACGCAACGACTTGGATGAGCTATTCAAACCATTCGATTTTGACAAACCAACACCTGTGGCCGAAGCAGAAGGCGCGATACCCCCCTGCCCTGCCCCGGCCAGCGCCCCAGACGAGCCTATCGCCAAGCGGCGCTTCGTTGTTTCTCGCGTGGCAATGGGCTGGTCCCTAACAGCCGTCGTCACGTTTATCGCCGGATACTTTGTCGGCCGAGCGTCGATGCTAGGACCGTGAGAAATTGATCAGTTGGGCGTTGGCCCACCTTCGCGCAGCCTGGTACGGAGATAGCGTGCACGGGCGGCGTTGCGTTCTTCGCCGTCAAGTTGCGTGCCCATCAGTTTTTGCAAATGGGCTGGCTGAGTGTGAAGGAAAAGATCGTTCACAAGCGTGATCGGTACATCTGAGACTAAGCCGACATTGACACCGAGGCGAACGCTGGAAAGCAATTCCATGGTTTCTTCGCTGGTCATCATCGTCGCGGATTGCAGCGTGCCCAGCGCTCGGGCCACGCGGTCCTGAATGGCTTGCTTGGTATCGCGAAGTATCAAAGTACGCGCCTGGCGCTCGTACTCAATGATCTGGCGATTGACTTCGCGAATCTCGGTCAGGGCGGCCGACTCGCTCTTACCCAGCGTCACTTGATTGGAAATCTGATAAAAGTCACCGCTGGCCCTACTACCTTCACCGTAGAGGCCGCGAACCACGAGGTTGATCTTCTGAAGTGCCCGGAAGACCTTTTCGATTTGCTTCGTCAAGCCGAGAGCCGGCAGGTGCAACATCACGCTGGCCCGCATGCCAGTGCCGACGTTGGTCGGACAAGCGGTCAAGTAACCAAACTCGTCGCTGAAGGCATAGTCGATGACCTGCTCAAGCTGGTCATCCATTGCATCAATGTCTTGCCATGCTTCATCGAGGGCCAGGCCGCTGCGCATGACCTGGATGCGCAGATGGTCCTCTTCGTTGATCATTAGGCTGATCGACTCGCGCGAGTCCACGGCCACCGCGCGCGGCCCTTCGGCACTGGCCAGCTCCCGACTGATGAGTTGTCGCTCAACCAGGAATTGCCGATCAAGTTGACTCAACTTGGCGACGTTCATGTACTGTAGCGGCGGCGCGCGTTCAAGACGCGCGAGTCGCTCACGGACCATGTGTTCAATTTCGGTTTTCTGTTGCGAACTCGCCCGACATGTGAATGGAAATGCTGCATGATTTCGTGCGAGGCGAATGCGCGTGGATACAACGACGTCAGACTCCGGGCCATTGCCGCGCAGCCATTCGCCCGTCGATTGCACCATATTATCCGGGTTCATTCGCCGTATCTTTCTTCCTGATCAAGTCGCGCAGCCGGGCTGCTTCCTCAAACGCTTCGACCTGAACCGCCTGACGCAGTTGTTGTCGAAGGTCGAGCAGTTCCGTTTCGTGGGCTTCAGGCTTGCGGCGGCGCGGCACCTTGCCGACGTGTCGCATGGAGCGATGGACCCTCAGCAAGATCGGCTCCAGCCCGGCACGGAACGCGTTGTAATCCGCCGGACAGCCGAGTCGGCCGTGTTTACGAAACTCCATATACTTTAGGCCGCACGTCGGGCAGGTCAATCGCGAAAGCCGTTCGCTCAGAGGGCCAACATGCTGGCCAATGAGCGATTGCAAGATCGCCGACAGGCTCAAGTCGCCCAGCGACGGAATCTGTTGCTGCTCAGCGCAGCTCTGGCACAGGTGCAGTTCCGTGATTTTCTTGCTGACGACCTTGGTGAAATGGACCGTCGCCGGTTTGTCACAGAGTTGACACTTCATGCGGCCACCTGCCGGTAAAGACTCAGGTCGTCTCGAGTTGACGGATGCGATCGCGCAATTGGGCTGCCTCCTCATACGCTTCGCGTGTGACCGCTTGAAGCAGTTGCTTCCGAAGTTGCAGTAATTCGCCCTGCGTAAGCCGTGTTTCAGGCAGTCGCCGGGGCGTTTTGCCGGCGTGCCGCGTGTCGCCGTGGATGTTCTCCAGCAGCGGCATCAAATCCTCGCGGAACTCCGTGTAATCGTGAGGGCAGCCTAAACGACCCGAATTTCGGAACTCGACGAATTTGATGCCACACACGGAGCACGTTGCCCGACCTGCCGGCGAGTCTTCCAGGTCTTCACTGGCGGTTTCCGTCTTCATGCTTGAGCTTGCGGTTGACTTCATCGGCAATCGCATGCATCTGGCGCTGGCTGGTGCCAGTGGCAATCACGAAAAAATCTACGATCGCCGTAATGCCGGTCAGGTCCAGAATCAGAACGTTCTGACCCCGCAACTGGTCAGCAATCTGAGCCGCTGCAACAGCATCGAAGGCTACAGGACGGAAGGAAACTG
>JANNLP010000583.1:0-1626 GCA_031396905.1 Gemmataceae bacterium | reverse complement strand
GAACAATTCCAGTGACGCCCGCAGTGGGGCCATGCTCAGGATGGGCGGATTGCTGAGTTGCCAACCATCTGCCCCCGGTTTGGCAATGAAATGTGGTTCCAAATGCATGCGGAAACGCGTCTTCGGGTCGTTGCCCCACCAACCGGAAGGCCGGGCCAACTTCGGATTGTGGCCATGCTTCTGATGCACAAAGCAACCGGCGACCGCGCCCGGCCCGGAGTTCAAATACTTGTAACTGCACCACACCGCGAAATCGACGCCCCACTTGTGCAACCGCAGCGGCACGTTGCCAATGGCATGGGCCAGGTCCACGCCGAAGATGCAACCCTTGGCATGCGCAAGCTTGGCCAGGTGTGCCACATCGTAAAACCGGCCCGTGAGAAAGTTCACGGCGCTGATGATGACGACACCGATCTCGTGACCGCGCGTTTCAATGACCTTCTCGACATCTTCTGCAGCCAACAGCCAATCGCGCGGATCAAAGTCGTGCAGCCGCAGCACCGATTCGACGGCATAGCGATCCGATGGAAACGTCGGTTCATCAATCAGGATGCCCGCGCGCTCCGGCAATCCCTTATAAAACGTCGCCAGCATCAAGTGCAGGTTTACCGTCAGCCCGTTCATAGCGACGACTTCATCGGGTTCGCCACCAACCAGTCGCGCCAACGGACCGGCAAATTGCTCGTGATAGCTGTACCACGGGTTCTTGCCTCGAAAGTGCGCATCGACGCCCAGATGGGCCCAATCCCAGAGTTCCTGCTTTACGAACGTCTCCGCATGAATCGGCGGCAAGCCTAAAGAATGCCCGCACAGGTACACGACCGGCTGCCCATCGTGTCGCTTCGGAATGTGAAACAGATGGCGAAACTCAGCCAGCCCATCGCGGCTGTCCAGCTCAAGAGCATTGCGTTCCGAGTTGGGAGTCATTGCCGGAACTCCTCGGCCTTGCGGTTCAGAAACTCAAGCGCGGTGCCGCTCAACATTTGCGCACGATCGCTCTCATTTATTTCCGAAAGCGACGCGATCAGCTTCCCCGGCTCGGCCTCGCCAAGTGGGAACGGGTAATCTGTGCCCAGTGCGATGCGCTTTGGGCCGACGAGTCGTATCAGCGTTCGCAACGCCTCGGCATCATGCACTAACGCGTCCACGTAGAACTTGCCCAGCGATTCCCGCGGCGGTCGGGGTGAGTCAACCGCGCACAAGTCCGGCCGACAACAGTAGCCATGCTCAATCCGGCCGATGGTCCCGGGGAACGAACCGCCGCCGTGCGCGAAGCCGATCCGCAAATTCGGCAAGCGATCCAACACCCCGGCAAACACCAGCGAACAAATGGCCAGCGTGGTCTCGGCCGGCATGCCCACTAGCCAACTCATCCAGTATTTGCCCATGCGCTCCTTGCCGAACATGTCCCACGGGTGAACGAAGACGCATGCCCCCAGCCGTTCCGCTGCCGCGAGGACGCTGACGATTCCGGGATCATCCAGATTGACGCCGTTGACATGCGTGCCAATCTGCACACCGGCCAAGCCAAGTTCGGTGACGCATCGTTCCAGTTCGTGAATGCTCAAATGCGGGTCTTGCAGCGGCAGCGTACCCAATCCGACAAACCGTTTCGGATGATCGCGG
>JANNLP010000545.1:0-1762 GCA_031396905.1 Gemmataceae bacterium | reverse complement strand
TAAGACGCTGCTCACCGCCGAGATCGGCGTGGACTATGCCTATGCACTCCTGGCCGGCCCGGACAGCGACCGCGCATTGGCCATGCACGTCGAAGACCACGAAACCGCCGTGCAACTATTGAAGCAGGCGGGCTTCCGGCTCTACACGGAACAGGATCTCAGCGAGGAGTAGAGTTTGTTACGCCGCTCGTGTGAGACACGCTTCGCGTAATTCCAATTCTTGCAACTGCTCGACAATGTGCGTACCAATCGGGCGCTGACGCGGATTTTCGTCGGTGAGACGTGCGAGCAACTCCGTGAGTTGCACCGGCCAAACGATGCTGCGTTGCAGGGACCATGATTCCATCGCTGAGCGCTGTCGATACTTCAAGATGTCCCTCGAATAACCAACGGTGCCGGGCACCTCGCCGTTCAGTAATTCGCCAACAGTAATGCCAAAAGAATACCAGTCACTGGCAAACGTGTGACCGCCATCGTTCAGTTCCGGTGCGACGTAGTCAGCGTGATTTCCGCTCAACGCGAACGGCTCACCGGGGCGATGGGCGCAACCCAGTTCCGTCAGGACCGCGGTGCCATCACGCGCGATTACGACATGGCTTGTTTGGACGGCACCGTGAACGAAGCCCAATTGGTGTAGAGCCATCAAGCCATCAGCAATTTGCCAGGCGACACGCAATGACTGATCCACACCCAGTGGTTCACGTCGAAGCCGCACTTGCAACGACTCGCCGTCCAGGCATTCCATGATCACGTAGTAAGGCCGCATGTGGACTTGAGCGTCGAACAAGCGAATGACATGGCGATGACGAACGGCCAGGCCGATACGGGCTTCGCGCAGAATCGCGCGCTGTGCCTCACCATCGGTGGCAAGCCCATCGCGCGGCGTCTTGACCACGCATGCGAACCCGCCGGCCCGGTGTCGGGCAGAGAAGGTTCGAGTCAGTGAATTGCCGCCGATCTCGGTGAGCAACTCGTAGTCGGGTATGTGGGGGAGGTCCATATCCGGCAGCGCGCAGGCTCCTTGCAGTATCACGTCCATCGACCAATCCTCCGCAGCTTCTCCAGTCAAACTCATCTGCCGGAACACCGTGGATGCCCTACTCGCTGATGCCGGTAAGATGCATGACATGGCCTCGCCGCTGATCGAAGAACTGACGCCGCCGTCCGATCCGTGGGAAACCGCTCGGCGATTGGCGCATTTGCCACACCTGCTGTTTCTCGATAGTGCCGACGACGCGGCTGGCCCCGCAATCAATCGCTATTCATTTGTCACCGCCGACCCAGTGCGCTGGATCGAATCCCGCTCCGATGATCCTCGGCCGGTGACGTTCCACGACATTCGTCAGCTCGTTGACGACAATCGTATTGAAGCATGCGGCGTGCCTTTCGCCGGTGGCGTGGCTGGACTGTTCGGCTACGACCTGTGCCATCTCATCGAGAAGTTGCCGCGCCCGCGCTTCGACGAGTTTCGCACGCCGGACTTGGCCATCGGTTTGTACGATTGGGTGATCGGCTGGGATCACCAGACGAATCGATCGTGGATTGTCTCAACCGGCGCGGGGGGGGGGCAACAGCCGGGAACAGCACGCAGCGCGACGACTTAATGAAGTCCGCACGATGCTGCAGCGTGAGACGTCGCCGTCAATGTTCCGCAGTAATCAAACGATTCGCTTGAACGCAGCCCATGAAGTGCCCGGGCTTCCCAGCGTGGTCAGTAGTTATCCGCCCGGCGGTTATCAAGCCGCGGTGCGACGGGCCATCG
>JANNLP010000099.1:0-3229 GCA_031396905.1 Gemmataceae bacterium | reverse complement strand
GGCGTCAGCGCCGGCTTGCAACGATTCGGCCGCGATACCCGTTTCCTTGTGCAAAAGATTGATGCCCGAGAACTTGCCAATCTCAAGCGGTTGGGCACGGCAGCACCGGTAACCAACGAGCCGCATTGATGCCCGTTATCGATAGACCATTCGGCAACGACGGGCCGCTCATCCAGGTTGAGGTTGGCGTATCTCGGCAAGACGTGGCTTGGTTGCACCGTCGCGGCCGCGCGGTGCCCGCGCCTCGACAAGTGACGGCGTTGATCGACACCGGCGCTGAATGCAGTTGTATCGACACAAAATTGGTCTCAACTCTTGGGCTAATCGTTGCTCAAGCCACGACAACCGTAAATGCCCCATCTCTAGTCGGACTGGCTATCCAAACAAGTTACTTGGCTCGACTAACAGTCCTCCATCCTTCGGCCAACCCATCCGAGCATTTCGAAATCGCCGATCTGGCACTGGTCGATCTTGACCTTAGCGGTTGTAATTTCGATGTACTCATCGGCCGAGATGTCCTGGCAAACTTTGATCTTCGTTACCGTGGCCCGGTCGGGCAATTTAGCTTGAGCTGGTAGCTTCGGCTCGTTTGAGATCGCTCTCAGCAAGATGGGAATTATCCGATTGCATGACGATGATCGGCCTTCACTATTCCAATAAACCCGCACGTTGCCGGTTTGGCGGCCGGTGGCGATGATGTCGGGGCGGCGACTGCTGTTGCAATCTCTTTGTCGGTAGGCGAGGGTTGTCTTACGAAGTGATCGGTCACAACTCGACGTAGATCTTGATAAACTCTCTTGGATGATTCGACTGCGAAAATCTCTGCGCATTATTGCTCCAATTGCAGTGATGGGAATGGCCGTGTGGTGGATATTAGTTTGGTATCAACACCAACGGATGAACGATAGGCCCGAACTCCTTTTTCAAGAATACGAATCGCAATTGAATGAGTATGCGTCGCGCCTGACTACCGGCGAGGTCATCAGCGTGGATGGCAGAGGATATGGCATTCCTCAATACCTCATCGATCATGGCGCAAAATCGTGTACTAAACATGGCAATTGCTTTTGCATTTGGTTCTACCAGTATCTCGACAATCCGACGCCTCAGTTGTGGTATAGTCCCGACGGGTTTGACCCAATGCCAGTCGAAATCTCAAATAAGAAAAGAGGCGGATACAGCGAATGGATACCGTTAGCACAGAAATGGGCCGCTTTGTATGACTAGTCCCGGCCCCGGTGCGCGCCGGATCGGGATGACTGGTTGGCCTCGTTCCAGTAAATCCGCACGTTGCCGGTTTGCCGGCAGGTGGCGATAGTCTCGGGCTTCGCTGCTAACTAGCTGACAGTCCAACGGACTGCAGCTCTCAGCCCTTCGAATTGTGCCGGCGCAATTGCATAAACATCGCCGGAGATTGCGCCGTGATCTGCGGGGGCATGCTTCTGCGCAGCAGGCAAGATTCCACATGCGCCATCGTTATACATTGCTCAGGTGCTCACGCCGGTACTCTTCCAGCCATGTTTCCCATTGCTTTGTGTGATTGCGAAGCTCACGGGGAAGTAGCCAAAGCAACGGAGCAAATAAGACTATTTCGGCAACTCCAGCAACCATCAGCACTCGCCGCGTCGTTTCGGTCAAGGCAAGAAGAACATTCATCGTGCCAATGAGAATCCCTAAGAACCAATAAACCTTTGGTATGTCCTTTTCATTCTTTCGTGCCAGGTTGAGTTGTTTTTCGATCTCCGATAAGCGCACCGGGCGTTCGCCGACAATATCAATGGCCATACGGTCGGCCGGCACATGGTCTAATAAGAACTGATTGGCAATTACTGTGCTGACTCCGCTGCCCCAAATGCCACTCAGCCCGTATTTCATTTCCACCAAGGGGAATTTGACTTCCTGGCCCGCGATCCTCAGCTCCAAACTCATGAAATCGCGCCGCTTCGGATCGAATCGCCTGATGCGCACGTGCTCGACAGCATCCCATGGGAATTGACTTGTAACACCGCGTGACGTGAGTCGAACTCCGTTTGAATCAAAGTCGGCTACGCGGCGAAAGCCGTATCTACCGCGAAGTGATTCCGGTACGGCCGGCGCTGATGGCAACTGATAATGGTGATTGATGGCTTGGATAATCGTCTTGCGGTCTGACGTGCTGAGATAGTCCAATCGTAGACTTCTTCTCCACCATGGTCGGGAGGGATCGACGAATGTGATTGCCGCTCGCTTCTTCAGTCGGCCATTGGCGAACTCCTCCCACGACCAAAAGTCCCATGCTTTGAACCATCGGCGCTCAATGCCGCGTTCGCTCACTCTCATGGCCCACCGCAGAGGAATGATCATCGATAGCGATATCAACAAGTAAATCATTGCGCCAGCGAATGCTCTGATGGCGCTATGTTCCATAACGACGTAACCGACCCAGAACCACACCGCCGTCAGGAAAACGAAGCCGACCATGGTGATGATCGCACAGCGTCGCAGTTCCGGAGCAATGCGAAATACGCGCGGGTCCATGACTAAACGGTCCGAAAGAGCGAAGACATGTCAATTATTCGCTGATCATGTACGGTTCTTGTGAAACCTCAAGGGAACTCAAAGTGCAAGCCTTCATCACTTCCGCCCCTCGTTCCAATAAATCCGCACGTTGCCGGTTTGCCGGCCGGTGGCGATGATGTCGGGCTCTGGTGTTTGGCACAACGGGCCAACCTCCGTTAGCCCAGCCCAGCGGGCTGGGTACGCGGCCCCAAGAACATTTTTTTATTGCGGTCCAACGGACCGCGCTTCTTCGACGCCAGCAATCGCGATCCTTCAGACCGCAAACACCGATTGCCGATGTATCCCAACCCGAAGTTCCTCATTGCTCGCTCCGGCGCATACGCACTATTTCTTGCCTAGCTGTCTTGACAAAAACTCTTCGCGCCTTTTGTCGAACTCGCGGCAATAATCGTCTCTTTCCTGTTTTGTTCCCACGTAAAACCATATCCGACCTCTGGAGTCATTTGAGAGGCTCCATACTACTACTTCTTCAGGACTGACAACTGCTTCGTTCGTGCAATATCGAATCGATTGCAAATTTCGGTAACATGCCGTTTCCATAGGTCGGGAAAAAAATAGTCGATCATCTTTCGCCCGATACACGCCAGTCTCGGGGATATTAATTGCAAAGCTCTCATGCAATATCTCGGGTGTCATTCCATCTTCGCAGTGCAGCAGAACAACAAAAAGT
>JANNLP010000518.1:0-1617 GCA_031396905.1 Gemmataceae bacterium | reverse complement strand
GAGGCCGATTCGCAGCAGGTGCCATTCCCTGACAACACATTTCAGATCGCGACTGTGGCATTCGGTCTGCGCAATGTGACTGACTTTCGCCGGGGACTCGCCGAGATGGCGCGGGTGGTGAAACCAGGTGGGCGGGTCGCGGTGTTGGAGTTCAGCAAGCCGCGGCACTGGCTCTTTGGCCGGGCGTATCGCTTTTACTTCCGGCACATCCTGCCCAGGATCGGGCAGCTGTTTTCCCGCAGCCGCGATTCGGCTTATCAGTACCTGCCTGCGAGCGTGCTGGAGTTTCCCGACTACGAAGCGCTGCTTGAAGAAATGGGCAAACATGGCCTAGTCAATTTGCGTTACCACTCCATGACATTGGGCATCGCCACGCTTTATGTGGGAACGAAACCACCGCTATCAAAGATCTGACAATGGAAGGCCGAGCAGCCTTTCGACATCGGCTCGGCTGATGCTTCGCAATAACACCAGTTTGTTACGTGACTTCTCGCCGCGGATGACATCGATTTGCGATCGCTTGAGTCCTGTAAGTTCGCGAAAGAACTCGACAATCGCTTCATTCGCCTTGCCATCCACCGGCGGAGCTGCAACGGCGATCTTAAGGCCACCGGCGTATTCGCCGAGAATCGCTGAGCGTTTCGCACCGGGTTGCACGCGGACTGTCACGACGATGCCTTCAGCGTGCTCGATGAGATCCATGTCAGGTCCGCAAAGTGCCTTCGGGTATTCCTTCGAACAATACGCTGCCCAGCCGAATGTTGGTCGCACCTTCCTCAATAGCGACTTCGAAATCGTTACTCATGCCCATCGATCGCATCGGTCCGGTGCCGGTGATTTGGCGCAGCGCCGCGAAGACAGGGCGACATTGCTCGGGTTCGTCGCGGGCGGCCATGGTCATCAGGCCGGATACGGTGAGGTGGGGACAATTAGCAGTGGCATTGAGCAGTGCTTGTAGCTCGTCGGCGGGCAGTCCGGTCTTATTGTCTTCGCCGGAGAGATTAACTTCAACCAGCACGTTGACGCGCCGCTGTTGACGTGCGGCCTCTGATTCAATGGCCTCCAGTAGCCGCATACTATCGAGTGAATGAATGTACGCAACCAGCGGCAGCGTCTTTTCGATTTTGTTGCGCTGCAGGTGGCCGATAAGGTGCCAAACCACGGTTGATGGCAACGCGGCGGCTTTTTTCCACAACTCCTGCGGCCGGCTTTCCCCCAGGTCGCGCACACCCAGTTCGTGCAACATACTGGCGACATGGGTCGAGACATACTTCGTTACTGCGATCAACGTGACATCGTCGCGGCGTCGGTCAGCCCGCGCACAAGCTAACGTGATGCGCGTTTCTACGGCCGCCAGATTGTCGGCAAGTCGGCGTCGCAGTTCCGCGTCGGTCATGTGGTCGGCACGCCCGTGGGATGTGATAATGAACTCACACTTAAGGATATGGACATGGCCGACATCCAACCGTTTCGCGGGTACCGCTATGATTTGGGCCGTGTCGGCTCGTTAGCTGATGTGATTTCGCCGCCCTACGACGTGATCGACGATGCTTTTCGGGCGCGACTTGTCGCCCGTCACAAATACAACGTTGTCAACATCGACTTGCCCGTCGGCGA
>JANNLP010000510.1:0-19832 GCA_031396905.1 Gemmataceae bacterium | reverse complement strand
ATCGCCGGGGATCAAGCCGGTGAAGGCGTAGATGCCGTTGGCGTCCGTGACTTGCGTCGCGCCGGTGAGCACGTTGTTCTTGAGCAGGCTCACGGTCACGCCGGGGATGCCCGGCTCGCCGCCGTCCTGCTGACCGTTGGCGTTCTTGTCGTGCCAGACGAAGTCACCCAGCGCGGCTAACGCGGGTGGGCCGGAAATGATCATGTCAGCGTCAAAGCTAACGTTGCCCGAACCGGTGATAGTCGCATTTGCTTGGCAAAAAATAGAATACGGTCCTGTCCCGCGGTTAAACAGCGTGTTGTTTTCATCGCTGTATGAAGGAGGTCCAAATGGCCCCAGGATGCCTGCTGTCGTACTGCCCGCTGGAATGACTGTAGTAGGACTGTCGATCGGCGAAAGGTTATCGGCATTCGCCCAACTCTGAAAATTGACAAACGTTGGGCTTACGCCAACCATTGTCCCGCCAAACAAGGTATCGAACTGTAAAGGGTTGGACCCGCCTATCGGCGCAATGAATCCTGTGTCGGCCGCCGTCATGGTCAGCGTTCCGCCGCTGGGCGCTGATAAATTGAATGAACTGAGGTCAATCTCGGCAAAGCTGTTTGGGTCGCCTAACACGGGTTTGGAGATGACCGAGGTAACATTGAGAAAGAAGTTGCCATAGGACCCGATGTAAGTAAGCACTCCCGGATTCAGATTATTGTCGCCGATCCCGTTGTCAGTGATTGTCAGTGCGGGGAAAGTGGGTGCCTCGAACCGCAGCATGAGAGCGGGAACGCGGCGTTCTTCGAGACACTGGAACTTCGGAACGAAGCGCCACGATCGGGGCTTCGCGCGCCCTTTTTTGGATTTTGGCGAATTGAATAAGCGCTTGAACCAGGATTGCGATTCCATGTCTGCCTCTTAGAAGATCAGGACCGGTTAATGAGACTGACCCCTGCACAAGCAGAGGTCAGAAATAGTAATGATCATCTTGATTCGGCTGCACAATCTCGGCGCGCACCCTGAGACGGTGGGTTACCGAGGAAGTTTCAACGAATTTCGATGGTCAGCTTTTCACAACTAGGCGTTTTGCACGTGTCTTGGTGAAGCGGGTGCGATAGCCCGCTTCACACAGCGTATGCGATCTCACGATCGGCACCGACACGCGATTGGATCATCCAACTTTCGACTTCGGCGGAAACGGCGGATCGAAGGAACTTCACTTCGATGACAAACTTCAATTGTTTGCCGCGCTTGAGTACTTTGCCTTCGAGTCCAGCGAGGGGGCCAGCGATGACTTCCACCGGATCGCCTGGTTCCAGGCGGTCTTCGGGAGTTACGGGTGCGCCAGTGGCCAACAGGTTGTGGACACGAGCTAAATCGCAATGAAGTTGATCCTGGTCATCGACGCGAATCACGTTGGCGACGAGATTAGTCTCCAAGGCGGCGTAACGGGCATTGGCATCGCCACACAAGAACACGTAGCCCGGAAACAACGGCAGGTACGAATGGAACTTCCGACCTCGGTTTTTCCATTCGCGTGGATACAGTGGCAGATAGAAGTTGGTGCCACGATCCGTGAATCGCCGGGCGAGTGTTTTTTCCGCCCGCGGCCGGGTGTGAAGTACCCACCAACTCCCAAGATCGGAATCGAGTATGGGCGTCGTCAACAAACCATCTGGTTGGATAAACGTTTCCAGTTCCAACAGGGGCATCAGCATATTCTCCGTGATCAACCCAAACGCCATGGCAGCAGTACAAGCGCGTCAACTTCTCGTCGCACAAGTGCTGTCAAATGCAGTCGGGAGCCAATTGAGTGTCGGTGCCCCCACCGCAAACCTTGGGCCAGACTGTCGTCTCTCCCAGTAGCCCGGGAAGGATTTTTCGCAATTCAATTGTCTGCAAGGGTTTCTGACAGGTGAAAAATGGCGTCCGCCAAAACTGCAAGCAACTGGAATGTTCCTATCGCCTAAGTGAGCAAATCAGCGGCAACGCAATACTTGCACAAAATGTAACACGAAGTTTACAGTTCGATTGAGACCTTAGACCTTGCCGAAATCCCCGAAAATGCCACTTGTTAGGGTATTCCGCGAACGATTCGTGGGCCTAAGAGGCGGGTCAGTGCGAGAGGCAAGTGCTGCCAGATTGCGACCATCTTTTTGTATTTGGGGTTATCAGGCCTAAGTTGTCCGGCGGACCCGGAACGAACGTAGTACTGCCAACATGCGGGAGCGGGGGTCGCACCCCATTGCTTCTTGAATCGATAGGTCGAACTTCCTTCACTGGATCGACCAAAATCGAACAACTCCTGTCGCCGTTCGGCGGAGCGCTCCAACAGATGCCAATACAACAACATGTTGGCACACGATGAATTGTATTCGCGCAAGGAACTAGCGCTTGGAACTTCGGCGACGCCGTGGCCATGCAGCAACAACGCGCCTGCAACAGGTCGCCGTCCGTCCCGCAGAACACACAACTCGGCCCCATCGGGGAACCATTTCAGCGCCTCAGCAAACAGCGCACGGCTGTATGTGGGCGTGCCCAGGTCACGCATGTTGCGGCTGAACACGCTGTAGAACTCATCCACAAGTTCTACGCCGCCCCATTGAACTTGAAAGCCATGCTTCTGGCCCTTTCGCACCTGGTTACGGACTTTCGCCGGAATTTGCTCCCACAAGGCCGCGCCGGTCGTAGGCAACTCAAGTCGCATGTGAACCTTGTCTTCGCGGCGATGACCGAACGCCGGAAAGTCCTGCGGCCATTCGTGTCGAAGTTCCAGATACTGCACACCCAATTCATCGGCGAGCGCTACGGCTCGGCTGGCCAGACTTGCTTCGGTCGCGCTATCCGCAGCCAGAATACCGCCAGAATTCAGGTAAGGGAGGCTGACCAAATAACGGCCGAATAGCCAACTGTGAACATAAGCCAGAAAGACTACACCGACCGTACGGTCGCCGCGGTGCGCTTCGATTGCATACGGAACGTGGTCCATCGCCTGCTGCAGCACGAACAACCAAGCTGGACGCCGGCTGACGGGAACGCGTTGACCGATCAAAACATAGTCGTCCAGCGCGGATAGCCGTTCCGCAAGTGCGACGCCCGAATGCACGCGCACAGCCACCGGATGTGTCGTCAATGGCGAAATGGTCTGCAATGTTGTCATGGTGATGCGTTGGGAAATGTTTGGGAAAGAACGAAGGCGGCAAGATCAACCGACAGCCGCCAGCGCGGGCTCGGAATCGCCAACGAAGGATTCCATCGGGTAACGATCACCCAATTCAAATTCCTGCCAGGCCAGTTGTCGCGCGAGTCCTTCATCGAGAGGAGTCTTGGGGCTCCAGCCCAGGTGCGAAGTGATTTTTCCCGTCACGGCGTGTGTTTGACGCTGGTCGCCGGGTCGCGCCGGTTCACGAATAATACGAGCCGTGCGACCCGTGAGCATTTCCAACTTATTCAAAATGTCCCACACCGAAGCCGTTTCGCCGCCACCCACGTTGAAAACTTCGCCGCTCGTCGCCTTGGCGGCCAACGCCGTGGCACGGACGCAGTCGGTCACAAAGGTATTGCCGCGCACTTGCTGGCCGTCACCATAAACCGTGATGGGCCGATCGTTGATCAAAGCCTGAATGAAATTGAAATATCCCATGTCGGGTCGTTGCCGCGGACCATAAACGGAAAAATAACGCAGGATGGCCACATGCACGTCAAATGCTTCCGCATAGGCCAGGCACAGTTTTTCGCCTGCCAACTTGGTCACGCCGTACGGGGAAATCGGACGAGTGGGCATGGACTCGTCGCCGCAAGCCTGCCGGCCGTATACCGATGACGTGGATGCGTAGACTAGTCGCGCGCCGCCGGCGCGACGCATGGCTTCCAACAATCGTTGCGTGGCCTGAACATTGCAAGTCATGTAGCCGTCGAAGTCGACCCAGCTCTGATTCAGTCCTGGCATGCCGGCCAAATGAAATACGACATCCGCGTTGGCAATTGCCGCGTCGAGCGGATCGTGACGGAGGTCAAGCCGATGGAAGCGAAAGCGTGAATTGGCCTTCGCGTCCTCCAGGTTGCGCTCCTTGATGCTCGGAGAGTAGTAGGGAATCATTGCATCAAGGCCACTAACGTCGTGACCGTGTCGGAGCAGGTATTCACACAAATGGGAGCCGATAAAGCCGGCTGCACCAGTGACAAGACAGCGCATAGAACCTTCCTTTGTTGATTGACGATTCGCGTTTAGGCCCGGTCCAACAACCAGTCGTAGACGGCCCGGACTTTTTCCATCCTGGCCGTGAAGCTATAGTTCAACTCGACTTCTCTTCGCCCGGCAGCGGCGTTTTTGGCACGCAAATCCGAGTCGCCCAATATCCTCATTAAGCCACCGGCTAGTGCATCCACCGACTCCGGATCGACCAAAACTCCCGTCGCGCCATCGCGAATCAAGCGCGGTACGCCATTGACTCGCGTGGCCACCACCGGCACTTCCATGGCCAGCGCTTCCAGCACGACGTTGGGCAGGCCTTCGCGGCGACTACTCAGGGCAAAAACGTCGAGTGATTCGTAGAAACGGCGTGTATCCGCAACGTGACCGACAAGGCGAACACGAGAAGCCACGCCGAGTTCACTAGTGAGCCGTTGCAGGCTCTGCTTCGCATCACCGGCACCGGCAATTCGCAGTTCGACATCGATGCCGTCTTGTACCAACCGATGTACAGCACGGATCAGGATGTCGAAGCCTTTTTCATCCGACAGCCTGCCGACCGCGCCGATGACTAACCGGCGGCGCGCGGCGGAGGCACGATTGTGCGCGGATTCCTCGGAGCGCGTGTACTCGACTGTGTCAATGCCGTTTTCAATTAGGCTGCACCGATCCGCGGGCACCCCTCGGGACAAACAGTGTTCGCGTAGATCATTGGAAACGCACAACACCGCATCAAAACGCGGCAAGCACAGGTTATCAATCTTGTAATAAAGCGGTGTGCGCCGCGTTTTCTTGACCCAGCCATGCACGGTGGTGACCAATTTCATCGGCCAGAATCGCCGCAGCAACAAACCCAGTGCATTACTCTTGTAGTCGTGCCCGTGCCAAATCGCCACCCGTTCACGCCGGCACACACGCAGGAGTTGGGTCGCTACTTGCAAGTCCCAGGCACCGCGATCGGGAATCGATATCAATGGCGCGCTGCAGGCATCGGCTTTGCGCCGAAGTTCGACGAAGCCGGGATCGGCCGGCGGGTGCATATAGGCACATAGCGTTTCATAACCGGCCGACCAAAGATGGCGCGGCGAATTCAGGATGGTCTTGTCCGGACCACCGCCACTGCCGGTGACAACCCGAGTTTCCAGCACGACGGCCTGTCCGGACCTCCGGCGCGAATCCCGCATTTTGTGGTGTGGTATCAACACGCTAATACGGCATTGCTTTCCGCGCATTATGTCCCTGGCACACATCAATGCCGTCACACACGGGCCATTTCCTCGTAGTGACGACCATAGTCAGCACACATGCGTGATTCATCGAAGAGTCGCTTGGCCCGCGCTCGTCCAGCCAATCCCATTGACCGGCGCAACTCCGGATTGTTCGCCAGCCGCAACACTTGGCGGGCCAGGCATCCATCGTCGCGCGCCGGCGCCAACAGACCAGTCTCATTCTCAACCACAACTTCGCGCATCCCTCCGACATCCGTCGCTACCACCGGTATTGAAGCCGCCATCGCCTCCAGAGGCGTGAGCGGGATGCCCTCGCTGATGCTGGTCAGAAAAAACAAGTCAGCGCCGGGCAGCAATGCTGCGACATCGCTGCGCGTGCCGAGCATTTGGACTCGATCGAAAACGCCAAGTTCACGAGCAGCTGATTCAATGAGCTCACGCTCCGGACCATCACCGATCAGCACGAGCCGCGCTTGGCGGTGATGCTCGGCGATGCGGGCAATCGCGCGAACGGCTGTGACATGATCCTTGAGATAATCCAGCCTGGCCACCTGCATGATGATGAAGTCATCCGGTCCCGCGTTTAGCGCTCGGCGGGCCGCGATTCGATCGCCGGTGGCGTAAGCCTTGAAGTCAATGCCGTTGTAAATCACTTCGACACGGTTCGCTGGCAATCCCTCGTTGGCGATAAGTGCCTGCCGCACCGCCTCGCCAACACCAAACAAGCGATCACGTTTCGAAATCAACAGTCGATTGGCCACGATGCGTTTTCGTCGTGGATGGTCGGGTTGATGCCGGCCGTGCTCGGTAAAGACAATCGGTAGTCGTGGGCCGCGTAGTCGCGCCGACAGACTATAAAAGAACGGCGTGTACTGGTGGGCGTGCACCACATCCACGTGTTCATCACGAAGAACGCGCGCCAGCCGCAGTGGGCAGCACCAGTCGAGTCCAGGTTGCCGGCCAATGAGGTGAACTGGGAATCCTTCGGATTTTAGTTGGCAACCCAGTGAGCCAATAGAGTCGAGGCAGGCAAACACAAATCGAAAACGGTCCGCCAACCGGTGGACGAGTCGGCCGGCCAAAATCTCCGCACCACCGACGTTGAGGCTGTGCAACAGTTGACACACCGTCACCGGTTTACGAGTTTTTGTGCCGATCGTTGCATCTACCCTGAAATTAGCCGGCCGCAGCGACGGTTCCGGAGAACAGGCAATCATCTCGATTCCCGGGTTAGGCTCATTGAGCTTTCCACGCCGCGGATCCCGAACTGGTTTACCGGTCGGACTGTCAGAGTGTTGGTGCCGTCATGCAATGGCCAGCGAAAGTCGGACTTCTCACATTGGCTCATGCGTTGACCATCCACGACAATTTCGAAGCACTTGAAGTTAGGCGTGACGGTTCGAAAGGTCAGGTTTACGGTATCGTCGACCGGGCCATCTACAAGAATTTCCGCCTGATTCAGCGTCCAGTTAAAGTCGCTTTCATCGCTCGTCTGCTTTCGCATCCGATTATGAAAGTGACGCGGCAGCGCGAGCCGCGGCTCCGAATAAACGAGGCTGTTCGCTTCACTGCGGCGGGGATGTCCGGGAAAGTAGTGGTTGGTCATCCAATCATTGCGAAGATCAATCAACTCCATGTGGGTTTTGTACCACTTCACGGTATCGGCAGCAGCCAACGCACGCACGCGCAAATGGGCCATCGTGGGGTTTTCGCCACCGCAGAATTCTGGGCCGCGAACGATGCGTACCGTCGTCGGCGCATCGGCGCAGTTCTCTTTAACGAGGTCGACCGTGCTGAGTGGTACACCGTTTTTCTCGAAATGGTGATCGAGTTCGGCGTCCATGGCCACCCATTTGCGATGCTGATTCGACCAGACTTCTGTGATCGCGTGACCGAAAGCAATAACTCGCGCCTGATGTCCCATGCTGAGCATCACTTGCGCGTAAAACAACGGGGAAAAGTGGCAGGGATCATAGTGGGCGCAGTGCGAATACGGTTGTCCATGATCTCGATAACCGCGATCCAGCACCTCAAGTGCGTCAAAATTTTCCATCAACGGTTGATAGTCGGCGCGCTTGAACTGACTTCGAGCCCAATAGCGCAATAGTACCATCGACTCAAACTCATCATTGGCTGCGCGAATGACATCATCCAGGCGGTACTTTTCACGCAGCGTGGCTAGCCGCGGTTCGTCGTATGGTTGATAGCGGAAGTCGCGCCCCAGTCCGACATTGATTCGTTCGTTGCGAATCTCCTCGGAGATGATCGTGTGACCATCGTGCGATCTGATCCGCCGGCCAATCGGCAAAGCTACCTCGGCCCGCTGCAACTCAATCTTCGTGTCAGGAGTTGTAACGGGACCGATAACCGCTTCCCGGTATTCGCACGGATCATAAATCGCCACCAGGATTTCGATGACTGAAAGCTGCGACTGTCGCAAGACACACTGAGCTGCATATTTGAGCGTTAAACCGTGCCGATAACTCACGTAGACGCTTACGATCAGGAACAACAAGCCAGCGCCAAGTCCCAACCCAATAAAGCCGCGGGCGACTCGTCTTAGGCCGTGAAATCTCCCTCGCGGCTTCCGCAGTTCCCGGAAAACGGGCACATCGGCGTAAGTGCTTGCAGTAGCGGACATCTTACTTTCGAGCGGTTTGTCAGCCCCATTGCCGTTCATACGGCAACCGGAGTTTTCGTTTTGACCCGACTGTCAGGCCTGGCGAACGTCGCAGTACATTCACTGAGAATCACATCCAGCCGTTGCAGCTTCTGATCCCATCGGTAACGTGCTTCGACAGCAGTCCGGGCTGCGCGTCCCATGTCATCACGCGACTTTTTGTCACGAAGCAATCGCACGACTTCGGACGCAAACGCCTTCGCATTATCGGCCACCGACAGGTCGCGTCCGGCTTCGGCTTCAATTCCGGACCAGGCTGCGGTCGTTGCCACGGCTGGCAGTCCCATGGCCATCGCCTCCAGAAGTTTGTTCTGGATTCCGCGGGCAATGCGAAGCGGCACCACGGCAATCGTTGCACCAGCGAGATACGGCCGCACGTCCGGAACGGCCCCGGTCACGCTGATGCCAGGCTTACGCGCCAATTGACGAACCGACCGATCCGGCGACGCCCCGCAAATGGTAAATGAAGCCTCAGGCACTTGCGCCTTGATCGACGGAAATATCTCCCGGCAAAACCAATTGGCAGCATCGACGTTTGGACGATAGTTCATGACGCCGGTAAACACGAGTGAGTCGGGTCGCTTGGTCGTGGCCGGCGATGGCTTGAAGTAATCCAGGTCGACGCCATTGGCCAGGCATTCAATCCGCCCATCCGGGATGAGTCGTTGGAAGTCTTCGCATTCACGCGGCGAACACACCAGCGATTGCGAAAACGTCCTGGCAATATGGCGCTCATATTCCAGGAGTCGCTTGGCCTCAATCGCGTACACCCATTTCCGTGGCGGCATTGTCGCTGCCGCATACAAACGCCACTTTTGCGAATCCAGGTCGGCGAATTGAATAATGCGCGGCAAATCCGTAAATCCTTCGACGAACTGCGCCATGCCCGAACTGAAGACCACAATCGCGTCCACCCGCCCGGATGCGATCCGATCCCGCACACATTGATGCAGTGCCGGCTCATCGAAGTAGGCAACGGTCAAAGGCCGACGACCGGCCAAGGCGGAAAGCGCTCGAATTCGTGCCCGCGATCTAGATAACGGTACCGCGTCCACCGCATGGACGATTCGACGCAAGCTTCCTGCATTAGCCAACTCGTCGCGACCATCGGCCAAACACGCGACGGTCACTTCATGGCGTTTGGCAAGGTGCCGAATGTAATGGTAGGTCGGTATCTTGTCCCCACGGTCGGGCGGGTACGGGACACGCTGAGCAAGGAACAGGATGCGCAATGAATCCCCTTGGCAATGATCACACGGCAAGAGCGGCGTGATCTGCGAACTCCTGTTGCGATGTCTCGAATATCATCAAGGCCAGCAGCAAATACGTGTGATTCCGTTTGTTATCCAGATGATCGTCAACGGCGGAGCGCACCGCTTCCGCATCAAAGATGCCGCGATCCAAACAGCGGTCACTCAACAGAAGTTGCCGCACCAACGGACGAAGTTCCCGCCGCAGCCAAAGTCCAAGCCGTTCGTATGGCTGATAGCCAGGCACTCCCAACTTCGCGAGTACCTTGAGCCGGGCCTTGGCGACGAACTTTGCCATGCGACCGGCACCTACTCGTGTCCCCGTATTGACGTTGGTGACATTCAGGAACTCGGGCCGATGGCGACGAAGTATGTGCGTCTGGATCGCATCGCCCAATTTGAGTTCCGGTGGCGCGGCAAACAACTCCTCAATGAGTTCGTTATCCAAATAGGGCAACCGTGTTTCCACGACGGACTCGAACTCGGCCAGTGAAAGCGCAGTTTCTCGCCGCGACCGCTGCTCAAAAAACAGTTGCCAAATGCTGTGCGGAGTTGGCTCGGTTCCTTGGGTTTCCTTCAGGCACTCACGCAACGAGTCGCGGGCCAGCCCTTCGATCGATGCGCGATGCCGGGCTGCGAAAAGGCGACCATTGGTTCCGTTCAGCAGAAACGACTGCAAATGTCTCCAGAGCCAATTGAACAACTCATCGTCGGTACGCAACGCAAGGGCAGCGCGATCCAGCGAGAAATTGTACGCTTTGGTCATGTGCATCAATTCGCCGACATGACCGCGAAGAAGGACACGCACACCCATCTCGCCATATATCGGCAACGTCGGCATGACGATGCACTGGCACAGGTACTGGCCATCCGTCAGTCGAACCATGTTCCGCAGGTGCGTTTCGTAGTTGGAAAGAAATTCTTCGCCAAGATTGACTTGCCGATGCTGTTGGCCCAACAGGCCCGACATTGCCGCCGCGCTGCGGTGGTCCATGCTTCCGGTCATGCCAAGGCTCAGCGTCGTCACTGCGGCGTCCCGGCCAATGACTCCCAAAATCGTCCGTGCGTCGAGGCCGCCGGACAGCGACAGTCCAAGCCCTTCCGTGCCAACGGTCATTCGCTTCACACTGGCCGTAAACGCACCGTCGATACGGTCAAGTGTTTCCGCGGTGCTGCGACCCGTGACAACTCGCCCGTTCAACCGCCAGTAACGACTGAGCGTCACACGATCGGTATCCGCATCGTAGGTCAGCCATCCCGCAGCGGGCAGTAGTCGAACGCCTTCGACGAGCGTGTCTTCGCCGAGAAGTTGACCAAAAGTAAAGAACTGAGCAATTCCGCGCAGGTTCGTGCGTTGCTCGGTCGCATCATCGGTCAAAAGCGCCTTGATTTCCGACGCGAACCTGAATCGGCCCGCGCTATGGGCATAGTGCATCGGCTTCATGCCGAAGCGGTCATTGACCAGGTGGAGTTTGTTGGTGGTCTTATCCCATATCGCGGCGGCAAATTTTCCGTGCAAGCCACGAAAAAACGCTGTTCCAAATTGCTCAAGACCATGCAACAACAATTCGGCATGACTGGCGGACGAGAAAAGGTGCCCTAAGCCCTCAAGTGTCCGTCGCTGAGACTCGTAGTCGTAAACCTCACCTTCCATCATGGCCAGTAGCGAAGCAGTCTCGTTGGAAGAAGGCTGCTCGGTCGCATTGACGCAGCCAGTGCTTATTCGACCGAAAGCGAAACGACCCGTCTCGTCGTCATACTGGGTTTGGCGATACCAATCCTTGTGCCGCATTTCGGCGGCCATGGCGTTGAGGCGCGCAGACACATCTTCACGTGGTTCCGAACAAACAAGACCAAAAACGCCTGGCATCTGAAAATTATCCGTGACTGAATACGGAACGTGGGAATCAACGCAATTCAGAACGGTCTCACATCACCTGAAACGAATTTCGTACTTAGTGAACCCTAACTGGAATGGATCTCGCGGCGCGCACTCCGGTTTGGTGGGTTCCTAACCCAGATCTTTTTTGCCTGAATGGACGCATGCCATTCACGAAAAAGGCTCGCGGAGAGTACATGAAAACGCCAAACAGTCGAATCGCTTGGCGCTCGCGGTCCTAAAAAGCAAGCTTTGTGCCAAGATAGATCGCCACTTGCCGGAAAAGCTACATAACGCCTGAGCGGACAGGAGAATGGGGTTTCCGCGATCGATTTCATTAAGCTTGCAATGAAAAACGAACTCTGAAATGGCCAATTCACCGGCCGTCACATCGAAGGATTTACGCTGTGTACACGTTGGCTTACAACTTTTGCCAGTTCACAGATCGAGCGCCTATTGCGCAAGCCCAACTATTACGCGCGCATCTCTTGATCAGATTGTCCGAATCGAATGCGACGGACGAAGCGAATGAAGGCGAAAACAGCACCCGAACCAGCAAGCACTAAGCCGCTCGGAGCCGGGTTCTCCAATGGCGGACTTAATCCGTTGGAATCAAGAATAACACTTTGTCCGCGGTTGAAATAGTTGCCGGATGGCGACGCATCTAGCCAACGTCCGGTCGCCAGGAAATTTGGGAAAAGCCCCGCTTCGGAAAGAAATGCCTGCTGGCGATTCAAGACGCTTTGACTCACGCCGGAGGTCGAAAGAGTGCCGGCGGCACCGAGCGAGAGTTTCCAGAGGGCCAGCTGCAATGCAGCCGCGTCGACATCACTACTGAGCTTGGTCGCTCCATATTTGCCATAAAGGTATGCCATTTCACCGCCATATGTCCAATCGGAAAGAGTCGGCGGATGTCCTAAATCCCTCACGTTGACGAGGTATGTTTGTCCATAGCTGACTCGGTGAAACAGGTCGATGTGGAAAGTGCTGAAAGCTCGATTTTGAACGCCTACATCAAACGTCATGTCAAACTGGCCGATGAATCCATATGCACTGCCACGATGCCCACGGCCGTCGTCGTAGCTCACGGTCCCGGCTGTGCCGGCACCAATGCCGTCGAGGCGAATCAAGAAACTGGCTGACGCGTCGGGCGTGGCGAATATCAGCAGCACAAACGGAAGGATAAAACGACGCACGATGACGCTCCTGATGACTTTACACTTCCTTGCTTTGCATATCGAATGCCGCAACGATCGTCCAATCCCGGAAATCTACGGACTTCTGGCGGTTCGCGTCGTATCTTTGTGGATTTTGCTGGTCGGTGCGAAAAAGCCGGAAAAATCGACCGCTGAGATTCAGCGAATTTGCATCCACAGCTTCGTCCTTCGACCTGGCAGCTCATGTTGCCGGGAGATATCGGTCGCACCATTTTGCTAACACCAGTAAGCTCCAAAGTACATTCCCATGACGACCAAATCCGGCCAGGTGCGACCGATAAAGCGCACGTGCCCGTTTTTGATCAATAAACTCGGCGATTCGCGATTTTGAAGCAAGGACGCCAGACTCGAACATGCCGCGGAGCGGGCCGCGCAGCCATGCATCAATAGGAACTTCAAAGCCCTGCTTCGGGCGATTTGTTGTGCCGCTGGGGAGCCGGTCGCGGTATGCCGTCTTGAAGATCCACTTGGTTTCACGGCGATGAATCTTCCAACGCGACGGAATGCGGGCGGCCAATTCGAGAAGTTCATGATCGAGCAGAGGCGGCCGCACTTCCAATCCGTGTGCCATGCTGGCCCGGTCCACTTTGACCAGGTAGTCGTCAGGCAGGTGCATGGCAACATCGGCCGTGATCATTCCCGCCAACGAATCGTCGCGCGGCGCATCGGTGTATGAGTTGCAAACCAAAGCTTCAGACTGGTGACCGTTCAATGCCGCAACGATTTGAGGATTCAGGAGTTGGCGTCGCTGGGGTTGCCGGTTGATTTGCAGGGTATTGGCGTAGGCCGCCCCCGCATCCAACGACATGTTCGTAAGAAATACCTTGGCCCGAAACGATCGGGGCAACCAATCAGTCTTGGGCCAAACACGTGCCAATGGCCCCAATCCGTGGCGCAACCACGTTGGCATCCAACGGCGTAATGCGGATTCGCGCAAGTCATGAGCGTAACGCGCATAACCGCCGAACGCTTCGTCGCCACCATCGCCGGACAATGCCACCTTGACGGTTCGGCTCGCCAGTCGTGCCAATAGAAACGTTGGAATTGCCGAAGAGTCGGCAAACGGCTCGTCAAAATGATGCGTCAACTGATCGAGCAGATGAGCGGCATCTGCTGCGACGATCTCTTCAACATGATTTGTACTGAAGTGAACGGCCGTCGCTCGAGCAGCGGTCAACTCACAGAAGTCTTCCTCAAGGAATCCCAATGAAAACGTCTGCAATGGCCCGGCCATCGCGGCGGACGCGCATGCGACGACCACAGCCGAGTCAACGCCTCCGCTGAGGAACGCACCGACCGGCACATCCGCGATCAAGTGAGCACGCACGGCATCATCGACCTTGGCCCGAATCGCCTGTTGCCAGTCATCAATAGTACGGTGATCATCTGACTCAAGATTGAGTCGCCAATATCGCCGTGCTGACAGTTGCCAATTGCCCGGCCCAATAAGGATCGTGTGGCCCGGAGGCAGTTTCTCGATGCCCCGAAAAATCGTGCGCGGCCCGGGCACCATGCCATACGCCAAATAATCTTCCAACGCCGCTACATCGATTTCCCGAGGCACGCCAGGATGAGCCAGAATGCCCTTCAACTCTGATGAAAAGAGTAATTTCTCCCCATCGCGATAGACATAAAGTGGTTTGATGCCCAGCCGATCGCGAGCCAGAAGTAGACTCCGCTTGGTGCGATCCCAAAGTGCGAACGCGAACATGCCGCGCAGCCGATCGACAAGCTGTTCGCCCTCGTCTTCATAAAGATGCACGATGACTTCCGTATCGCTTTGCGTGCGAAACCGATGACCTCTTGCTTCCAGTGATGCCCGCAACGACTTGTAGTTGTAAATTTCACCATTAAGAATCACTTGCACGGACCCGTCTTCGTTGCCGACTGGCTGGTCACCGCCGCTTAGGTCAATGATCGACAATCGACGATGGACAAGGCCTATTCCAGCCTCGTTCCAGAATCCCTCGGCGTCGGGCCCGCGGTGGGCAATGGCATCACCCATTGCCTTCAGGATTTCCGCCGTTGGATTCCGGGCCGGATCACGGTAATAAGCGCCGGCGATTCCACACATTAAGATGTCCAGTCGTTGGTGAAATTATCGCGACGGGGCGCTGGCCGAGGCCGCGTCGCGGAATTCGTCCGAAGGCAAATTACGGTAGCGAACGATACATGCGGGGACACCGGCAACAACGGCGTAGTCGGGTACCGGCTTCGTCACGACCGATCCCGCGCCGACGATACAGTGACGTCCCACGTCGACCATGACCACGGCGCGATCGCCAATCCAGGTGTCGCAGCCAATTGTAACGTGAGGCCAGGTTCCCGGCTGCTCGCGTACAGGAACGTCCAGTCGTGCCGTTCCATGCTGTGCCGAGCCATTGGTGATCGACACGTGGGATCCGATCAACACGTTATCGTCCAGCGTCACCTCACCGAGGCAACAAAAACAGCCCACATAAACACTATGCCCAAGTGTACATTCGGGATGCGAGAAGACCGAGCCAAACCCGATCCACGAGTTGTCGCCGCACTTCCGGAATGCGAAACGATAAAAGGCACGGCGAAGATACACGCCAACGAAGCCTGGCAATAAACATAGCGCCTGCGAACAACCGGGAAACGCGCGACCTTCATGAGAGACCAAACTGGCAACTTGGTAATACGCAATCATCGGGAGGACAACAATCATCGCGATGATTTCGGCACAAGTCTTCGCCATCGCCTTCATAGGACGTCTTTCGTCGCAACCTCGGCCGTATCCGAACTTTTGTAGGGCTTTTGTATGCATCGTTGGACTTGAAGAATAGCGCTCAACTGCTCACCGTTGGACGCAACCATTGATTTCATTTTTGAACGACCGTATACTTTCCCCGCAGTTGTTCACCTATACAGAACGGCGGCGATCGATAATTCGGCTTGAGAATTACTTGACGCGGTTCGACTCCCAACGTAGGATTTCGACGATCACAACGATCATTCTCCCTGAAGCGACCATGAACGGTTGCATGGAATTGCAACTCGCTGCCCGTTCCAGCGGGTGTTAGAACTCCGGGCCATTGCGCCTGCGGACCCCGCCCCCTCGCGATTAGTCGTCCAATACGGCCGGGTGTTACCCGGCCGCGTAACTGAGCGCCCTATTGTCCGCCCGCAGCGGATCGTACGGCGATTATCGGTTGGGGAACTGTTGCGCCGGACAATGTTCGACCAATTACCTGGAACGTGAGACGACTCGATGAAAAGTCTTTTCCACAATCAGCGCCGTATTTCCAATCGACGAACCTATCGGACGCTGCGACTTGTACCACTCGAACGTCGCGACGTCCCGAGCTATACGTCGTTATCCATCGATTTTGGTACCGCAACCTCGCCCGTGGCGGCTGGCTACGTACAAGGCACCAACACCACCAATTACAACGCTGTCGCCGGTTACGGTTGGATCTCTTCCACCGGAGTGACGGCGGTTGAACGGCCCTCAGGTTCGGACCTCAATCGTGACTTCGTTCAGAGTGCAGATGCCACATTCGCCGTGGATGTGCCGACCGGCACCTATGCGGTAACCATCGGACTGGGCGATACGACAAACTTGTCTGACGCCACCTCAATCTACCTGGAAGGCGTTCTTGTCGGTACCGTGAAGCTGGCCGCCGCTAACCAGATAACATTGTTGCCATTCCAAACCGCAGTCACCGATGGGCAAATGACTATCCGTGTTAGTGACGTCGGCACCGATATGCCCCTGGTCGCCTTGAACTACATGTCACTGCAACGAACGTTGCCCGGCACTCTTACGGCTACGAGCCCCGTTGCCGAGGGTGGCTCCGCACAAGTCACGTTGTCCGGAGTAACGTCAGGCACAGCGATATTCACCTATAGCTTTGACTTCGGCGGCGACGGGACGTTTGAAATCGTTGATGTCAGTAGTCCGGTTGCATCAGTCCCAGCTTCGTACCTAGCCGATGGACCAAGCTCGGTACCAGTGATTGCCCGCGCTAAGGACCTCACCGGAACGCTGACTTCCAACTACACAACCACGATTTCCGTGCAGAACGTTTCGCCATCGCCCATTACCGGTGGCAGCTACACTGGAATGGCCGGAAAGGCCATTGCATTCACAGGGTCAGCGACGGACCCCAGCGCCGCCGACACGGCCGCCGGCTTTGGCTACTTGTGGACATTTGGCGACGGTGCGACGAGCACGGCCGCTGCCCCAACCCACACCTACGCGACAGTCGGTTCTTATTCCGCTTCGCTGCGTGTTACCGACAAGGACGGCGGCAGTACCACGTCCAAAGTTGCCGTCGCGGTCAACTCCCCTGGTCCCGTTGTGATTGGCAATTACATCGTTACTTCGAACGACCGCATCCCAAATTTCGGCGCGAATCCTACCGCGACGGCAGTCGCTAGCGGCAATTGGTCCGCACCATCGACTTGGTCCACAGGCCAAGTGCCCATTGCCGGTGAGGTAGTCTCGATTGGCGCTGGCAAGATCGTCACCTACGACGTGGTCAGCACCAGTGCGGTGAAAACGGTTGCGATCCAATCGGGCGGCAGCCTTGTTTTTCGAACGGATATCAACACGCGCTTGACCGTCATCAACCTTCTGGTTATGCCCGGCGGCGAGCTGCAAATTGGCAGCGCCGCGAACCCGGTGTCGGCCAGCGTGAAGGCCGAAGTGATCTTTGCGGACGTCGCCATCGATACCGTCGCCGACCCGGCGCAATATGGCAATGGCCTGATCGCTATGGGAAAAGTAACGATGCGCGGCGCAACGCTGAGCGATACGTTTGTCCGTCTGGCCATTGAGCCTGCAGCCGGATCGACGACGCTTGCTCTATCCCAGCCCGTGACCGGTTGGAAAGCAGGCGACAAGCTGTTATTGCCGGATTCGCGGCAACTGAATTGGAACGAGCGCGGGGCAAATTTCGTCGGTCAATGGGAGTTGGTGACTCTCAGTTCCGTCTCCGCGAATGGAATGACGCTGACGCTGAGTCAGCCGCTCGCATTCAATCACTTCGGAGCGCGCCTGGAAAGCGGAGCGGTTGAGTTTCAGCCACACGTAGGCAATTTGTCGCGCAACGTTTTGGTGAGATCTCAGAACGCAAGCGGGACTCGCGGTCATACGATGTACACTGAGCGAGCGGATGTTGATATTCAGTTCGCGCAGTTTGCCGGCTTAGGTCGAACACGCATCGATCAGCCCGACAGCACGACGTTTGACAGCGCCGGCAATGCAACGCATGTCGGAACAAATCAACTCGGCAGGTACTCCGCGCAATTTGTCCATCTCTATGGTCCGACAACGATGCCCGCCAACGGCTTTCAGTTCACCTTCGCCGGAAATTCGGTATTTTGTCCGATTCTGCCCATGCCCTTCCGCTGGGGCATTGACCTCAATGATGCCCACTACGGTTTAGTTAAAGACAACGTGCTGTACAATTGGGCCGGCGCGGGCATAGTGGGTGAAAGCGGCTCGGAAAGCTTCAACGTTATCGATCATAATTTCGTGGTACGCACGTTGGCTGTTAACAACACCGTCAATAGCCAGTGGCAACGTGCCGATGATCGCTACCGGTCAGACTTCGCTTTCGAAGGTGTGGGGCTTTGGTTCCGGGGGTTCAACAATTACGTACGCAATAATGTCGCGTCAGGAGCCACGAGTTACGGGTATACCTACTTTGCCCAGTTCATTCCGATTGTAAGGGTACCGCTCTTTCCGGGAGCCTACACGTCAATCAGCGGACAATTTCAGACTGTTGATATGAACGCCACTCCGTTGCTTCAATTCGAGGCCAACGAAGCGTACGGAGTTATGCCCTCCGGCATAACCCTCTGGTGGTTGGGGACATATTTTGTTACGCCCTATGCAAATGTTGGCCAAAGTGTCATTAAAGATCTGCGCGTTTGGCATGCCCATGCCCAAGGTTATTTCGGCTACGAAACCAACAGGCTTATTTTGGATGGTCTTGTCGTTCGTGGCAATTATACACTCCTCGCGACTGGCAATGGAGCAAGCGAAGGAGTTTCCGCAGGAGATTATTTTCAAAAGGACTTCACGATTCGCCATGCCGATATCGGAGGAATGGAAACGGGTTTTGCGCCATCGGCGGCTTCCGGCAACGGCACTCAGACGATTGAGGATTCGTATCTGAAAAACTACTACAATATCTATGTCTCGACGATATGGACTTCGAGCGCCTGGTCCAGTGGCCTCAGCGCCCGCAAGACCATCCTTCGCAATGTTACGTTTGGCACGCCGGGCGGTCCCAATGTCAGCGGACCGAAATACAACATCTTCACTAGTGTCCGGTTGCCCGACGTAGTCAATTACATTCAGCTCGATGAAATGTGGGTCTACGACTACAACGGCGTCGTCGGCGACAATTTCCAGGCCTATTATCTGGAGCAGGATCCAAACTATGTGTTGTACCAGTCCACCTACAATTCGGACGGATCCGTGCGGAGCCTGGGATCACCGGTGGCTGGACTGACCAACCAGCAAAACTGGAGCCAATTTGGTATCGCACTGGCAGGTGCCGTCACCCCGACCGCAGTCACTCGCCCCGGTATTCGCGGCTATGTTCGCGCATTCACGGGGACCGGCTTACCGCCAACGAAAGTATCGTCGGTCATCGTCAACGGTGGTGTCGTGCAGCGATCCCGAGTGACGTCGCTCGATGTGAGCTTTGACCAGACTGTGACATTGCCGGCAAACGCGGCGGCCGCCTTCCAGCTCACGCGCCAGTCCGACGGAGCTTCGGTGGGCCTTGCCGCCGCTGTAAGCAACTCCGGCGCAGGTACGAAGGTGACATTAACGTTTATCGGCGGGGCCGTGGATAGCGGCTCACTCGCCGATGGCCGATTTACGTTGAAGATTCTGGCCGGTTCGGTGACCAATTCCAATGGCACACTCGACGGCAACGCCAGCGGCACATCACAAGGATCGCCGAATGATGATTATATTGTCGTCGGCACACCATCAGGAGGGCCGAAACTGTTCCGTCTGTTTGGCGATTCCGACGCGAGCGGCCTGATCGACGCCAAGGACTTCGTTGGGTTTCGCGTGGTTTTCGGTAGCAGCAGCGCGTCGTTCGATTTTGACAACGATGGTTCCGTCTCCGCCAACGACTTCCTGGAGTTCCGTCACCGCTTCCTCAGTTCGATTTGAAAACCGGTGGTGCAACACTCCAATTCGAGTGGAGATTCCTCGAAGCGGTAGCCTTGGGACTCGAGTCGAATGTTTGGCCTCTATGCGGGCGGCTTAGTTCCTTCTACGGTGAGATCCTCGTGGGTTTCCACAGCGCCGACATCCGGAATGGCGCTATCCAGAAACCCGCGCCTGCTCACTTTAATGAAACCAGCTCGTTGAAATGCACGCACAAGCGAGATTTCATCGTACA
>JANNLP010000493.1:0-5248 GCA_031396905.1 Gemmataceae bacterium | reverse complement strand
CGTGCATTGCCGTGATACCAATCGGCGGATGATGCCGCGACCGGCAGGTGCTGCATCTGTGGCCGGTAGGGTTCGAAGCGACCCTTGCAAAACAGTTGCAATTGGGAAGTCAACGGGTCAAGCACCGCGAGCTGGACCCACTCTTTGGCGGCCATCGTGCCAATCGCCGGATTCTTCGCCATGATCGCCAACATGATCTCGGCCGTTGTTTCGCAGACGATCAACAGCCGCATCGGCTCGTGAATCTCGACCATTTGCCACGGCAAGCCGGTTCGCAAGTCACTGGCGGCCCCGTCCATGACGCCGAGCAGCGACGTGATATTGTGCGGCAACTTAGTTCCGGAACCGTATCCGGCTGGATCGACATGCGAGAAGTAATATTCCAGACTGATTCCGCCGCACACGGGAAACACCGCCTGCAGTGTGCGAGTCAGGATGGCCGCGTCCGCCGTGTCTTGCGTGGGGTCATATGACGCGAGGAACGGGCGACGGTCGAGAAACAGGCCACGGGTCCGTTCACGCCGGCCGACCACGCAGATCGCATTCGTTGCGTGGCCCCACTCCGGCCGCACCTGTGCCAAATCTTCGGCGCGGCCATCCGTGTGCAGTCGAGCCGCTGCCGGTGTGATGTCGAGCGGCGCCGACTCGAACCGTCGGACGCGCTCATGGGCATTTCGCGCGACCGCCTGTTCGACCAGCGCACGGGCCAACTCGTACTCCGGCAAGTGTGATGCCGGGATCAGGTCGGTGTCAGCGAACTTGACATATTCATTGCAAGTGTTATGCAGACCACCGACAAACACGGTATCGCTGGGAATACTCAACCCAAGTTCTGCAAGGTTTATCCGAACTCGTGGATCGTTCAGCATTTGTGCGATGGCCCGGCCGTTCGGCCCGCCGACGGCCCCGCCACACGCGCCGCAGTCGTGAGCCGACTCGTGCGGGTTGTTCATGCTGTGCGAGCCGTGCCCGAGAATGAATACAAGTCGGGCGAAATTCCTCGTCAGCCCGATGTCGCGGAGCACACGTTCGGCGTTGCCGGTCATTTCCTCAACCGTGAACCCAATGCCAGCCCCCTCCGGACCGGCAACAACATCGGTTCGCTCTAACAGCAGTCGTGTCTTCTTGGGTGCACGCACGAGCTTGCCGGCGTTGCGGCGCAGACGGGCCGTCAAACCGGGGAACATCACTCGGCCAATCAGGGGAAACGTAGCCAGGATTCCCAGCCCAGCGGTGATGACAGCGCCAGTTGCGAATCCGCGCGTGCCCCGGTGGAATTGATGCGACGTGCGGCCCAGCGCTCGCCGAACTCGTCTCAATCGTCGATCGCCTTTTTCGTTTCCTTCATTGACTCGTTCTTCGACCCAATGACGTGGTTGGACAACCACAGGGCAGAGCGGGATGTAATGGGCTTCGGCCACGCCGCGAAAATACATGACGACGCCGAAGAACCCGGCCGTGCCGAACGTCTCGCAGTCGGGAGCGACTTCCTCCAGGTGCCGGCGAAAGGACTCTTCGCGCTCGTCGATGCATGTGATTAACTGAACGCTCGGGCGGGTGACGACTGGCCGGCGATGGTGCAATGTCAATGCGTCGAGCGTCTGTTCACGGAAGCGCCGCTCGTATGCCAGGTGAAATACCCGACGCCGTTCGACTGAATCAAAGGTCTCAATCTCACGCAATAGTACGATCCAATCATCCGCACTCAAATGATGTAGTTCACTCGGCGTCCAGCCGAATGACTGCGCGAGCAGAAACACCGGGAGCGCCCGTTCGTCTGGATTCCGTTCACCGGGCATCACGCAGCGTTCACGAAGATAATCGCGTAGTGCTTGCAGCGGTACTTCGTGACCAAACTGCTCGCGCGCGGCATAGGCCAATGCGAATCGTTCCAGCAGAAGGCGGACGGCGAGAAAGCCGATCAAACTATCCTTCGGTACTTTGATCGTGAACCGGTCGGGCCGCTCCTCGGCTTCGTGAATCATGCCGGCCCAACCCCGCAGCGCCAGAAGCGTGGCTGACAGATACTCACGCCACTCCGCTTCAGGCACGCCCAGTTCTTTCAATGATTCGTGAAGCGAATCGAGAGGTGCGATACCCGCATCCCGCATACGAGCCAATTCATTGCGGACACCCTGGAACCATCGATCTGGAGGTCCACCGGAGCCACCATAGATGGAAGCAAATGACTCCAGAAATCCGCGATCACGATCCGGTAGCAGCCAGTGAGATACGCCCTGATCCAGGAATGCCGCGCAAAAGCGAATCATGACATCATGGACGCCAAGGTCGGTGTCAACATTGGAAGCGCAGAGCAATAGGTTGCGGTGCCGAACGAGCTGTTTGGCCGGTGCCACGCTGTTCGAGATGCTTCCTACACCAGCCTGACAGACGGTCCAGAGCGTTTCGAGGCTGAATGCTTCCCACGTCGGCTCATCCCAAGCCTCGATACGCACTTCGCGAAACTTGGTGAAGAGTTCGGAAACCCAACGAGGAGCTTCTTTGGCAATACCATCCCATATCCGCAGATCGCGCATCACCCAGTGGCGTGTTTCGGCAATCAGGTGCGACCGCACCGAAGCGGACGTACCCGGTTGTACGCGGCGCAGAGCATCGGTCTCTTCGATAAACCACTGAAGTTCTTCCGCTGAGCCGGCCGGAAGCGGATTCTGCAACATCGCCAGGCGCAATTCGATTCGACTCGCACTTGGCGGAACGAGCTTGCGGGAGTCTTCGCCAAGGTCGGATTCAAGTACAGCCTGCAAATCGAAGTGGCGTATGCGACCCCGTCCAAGGGCTTCGCGAAAGCGTTCCTCGGAAAGATAGGGCTGGCAATTGAAGACCTCGGCTCCTCGGCAAACGGCGGCGTCGAACGGCAATTCTTCGAATGCGTGGAGTGTATTGTGATGGATAAAAACCGAGATTGGCCCCTGGGCGGGCAGCAGATGTGCTGCGTGACGGACCGTGCGCCTGAGCCGCTCAAGCACCTCGGTTGCGGACTCTGGCTCGTGATTCGCCACGGACAACGTCATCAATCAACAAACCGCAATGTACACTTCAGGCGAGACGGATAGGTTAGTGACTCCGTATGGTGCGGAAAGCCAAATCCCGTGACGCCGTTCATCGCGTTGCCTATGATGGCTGTCACTGGTGTGCATCAACTTGCGATCGGGGTAGCCGGCGTGTCCGACGGCGTTTGGAAATACTTTGCGACGTTCGGCCTGCTCCTCGCATGCGGCATGGGCATGCCCATTCCCGAAGAGGTGCCGGTCGTCGGTGGAGGCTTCGCGGCCGGCCATGCCGCCAGCCAAGAGGTACCGCAGCATCCGTACTGGTACATCATGTTGCCGGTTTGCATCATCGGCGTGGTGATGTCTGACGGGATTCTATACAGCATCGGCCGATTCGGCGGACAACGGTTGCTGGACCGGCCGTGGATCAAAAATCACCTCGTCCGCCCCGAAAAACGACAACAGATTGAAGACAACTTTCACAAGTACGGCGTCAAGATTCTACTGGGCGCTCGCTTTCTTCCCGGAATCCGCGCGCCGATCTTTGTCATGTCGGGTGTGTTGCGCATGCCAATTGCAAAGTTTTTGTTGGCGGATGGCTTATACGCGATCCCCGGCGTCGGCATGTTGTTCGGCCTATCGTATTGGTACACCGATTCATTCATTGTGCTGTTTGAACACGTGCATAAAAACGTCCGCGTCGTGCAACACTTGTTCGTCGTGATTGCTCTGACCGGCGTTGGCTGCTTTTTGTTGTACACCTACAAACGTCGCAGTGACTCGACTGGCGATCCACACGAGGTCCCGGTTCTCGGCAATTTAGTTGCCCCGCCGGAACGAGAAGGCGAAGCGGAAAAAACAACCATCGTTCCCCCGGCGCTTCCCGGAACGCCACAAGAAAATCTGTAATCACGCCGGCAGTCGCATTGTGGGCACAATTGTCCCGGCGGCATATGTGCGCTCGCCGGGCTCTAGAAGCACCAGCGCGTTGGCCGCACAAAGGCCCTTCAAATCCGGCGAGCCATGCCACGGCACCAGTTGCACCGCCTCGCCGTTTTCTTGAGCTACGATGCGAGCCGGATGATACGTTGGTCGGTCACTCTTATGCTGCGTTTGTTCAACGAGTGGCAGTCTCACCATAGGCGTGACAGGGTTGCTGACATTTCGCATTCGCAGAATCGCAGGTCGCACAAACAATTCGAAACCAACGAATGAACTCACTGGATTGCCAGGCAGGCCGAACACCAACGTCGATTCATGCGTGCCGAAAAACAACGGCTTCCCGGGTTTCATTGCCACTTTGTGAAACACGGGTTTCACACCAAGTTCCTGCAGCACTTCAGGCACCAGATCAAGCGTGCCAGCAGATACTCCGCCTGAGAGAATTAACACATCGGCCGTTAGGCCTTCGCGGATCATCGAGCGCAAGTGTTCCCGCTCATCTCGCGCGATGCCCAACGAGCGCGGCCGCGAATTAACTTGCACGCATTGGGCGACTAGCATCGTTACATTGGAATTGCGAATCTGCCCCGGCCCCGGCGTCATGGCCGGCTCGACCAGTTCATTGCCAGTTGCCAAAATGGCGACGTTCGGTGGCATATAGGCTTTGACCGCAGTGCGACCCACCGTCGACAGCACGGCAAAATGCGCTGGCCCAAGCAAAGTGCCCGCCGCCAATACGGTCTCGCCCTTCCGCATCTCGCGGCCGACGGGTTGAATGTGTTGTCCGACGATGACGGACGTGCCGATGGTTACGCGCTCGCCATCAACTCGGCAGTCTTCCACCATCACCATCGCGTCGGCACGATCCGGAACAGCCGCGCCGGTCATCACCCGCGATGCCTGGCCCGCGCCAATCACTTTCGTCGGCACCATTCCCGCAGTCACTTCTTCAAGGATGGTGAGCGTCGTTTTGGCAATGCCGCAGTCCGCGAATCGAACGGCGAATCCATCCATCATCGCTTTGGGAAACGGCGGCAGATCGCGGTCGGCGTAGACATCTTCGGCCAGAACCAAGCCCAGCGTGGACGAACCCACCGGCACCACCCTTGGCTTGCGCGGTGCGGCGTGGCGGAGAACTTCAGCTTGCGCAGTCGTCACGTCCAACATGTTGCGTCCTACGAACAATCAGTCGCCCTGGTGGGTCTCGAGTACTCGACCCACCCTACATCTACATCTATTGCGGCGGCTTAGTCTTGTAGGGTGGGTCGAGTCTGCGAGACCCACCATTTGACTCG
>JANNLP010000463.1:0-13787 GCA_031396905.1 Gemmataceae bacterium | reverse complement strand
CTTTCTGGAGTCGGCAAGCAAATGGACGGCCGGCATCTTGAAGGTGTTGATGACTCGGCGGAGTTGCTCCACGGTCGTTTCGCGATCGTGCCAGAGGTAAATTTCCAGCAGTTTGCGGAAAAAGTCGGCATGGGCGGCTTCATCGGTGGCCACCAGCGTAAGTGCCTTCTCCAGAGCCGGGCAGCCGCCCGCCTTGCGGACTTCATCGCGCAGCCGAAGGTAGTGCACCCGCGTCGCCAATTCCTGCAGAGTGGTGTAGCACAACATGGCCAATGGATTGTCGTACGGCAGGTCCCATTCCTGCAGGAACACCAGTTCGTGCATATCGCTCATCTGCTCATCGGTACGGCTATGTGACTTGAGCAGCCAGTCTTCGAGAACCATTGAGTGCTTGCACTCTTCGTAACCCCAGTTGGCCAGCATCCACGAGCGGCCACGATTGGCACGCACTTGCGGAATGAGCTTGCTTAGGTAATCGGGAAGATACAACTCGACGGCAACGAACGTCTCCACGACATCGGCGAGTGCCGGGTTGAGTGAACGATTGCATTGCTCCCACGGCACATCGTCTTTGATGGACCAACGCCGCTTTTTCTCGGCTAAGTCGAAGTAGTCGCGGAAATGCCGGTAGATTGCCGACAACATTTCGGGCGATTCCGTCGAAACTGTCGCAGACATTGAGGGAGCCGTCCTTGCCCTTTTCGGGAAGTGCAAATCAAACCAATCATGCTTTGATAGCGATTACACGAACGAAAAGCGAGAATTACTTTTTGCGACAAGACGAGCAGCGCTAGATTATCGCACACAAATCGCCCGGATTAACAGGCGACGCATAATTAAGTTGAGTTAGGGTTTACTCGCAGTTTACTTAGGTGCCACGCTTCCACCGACGTTAAGTTCCGCGGGCTTCGCATCCGGATTAACATTGCCGCTAGTGACGCGCGGACCCGTCGGTGCCTCAGTCTTTTTGCGGTTGCCACAGCCAGTAAGCCCAACAAGTAGTAGCGTGAAAACCGTTGCCCACCTTGCAGTCGCCCACATTTTTTCCCCTTTTAATCAATGCCTTCGAAGTTGACGCCGTCGTTCATTCCGCCCACGGCTCGCAGCACAGCAAAGGCATTCGTGTTATAGCGTGCGACATTGCTGAACTGGCGAACCGAACCGTCCGCATAGGCGAACTGGATGAGGTTGGGATGCTTACTGGAGAATTTTCCGTAGTTCTTAGCACCACTGAACTCCTCTGTTCCCAGGCCGAAGGCGGTATATTGAGGGCCGACCGCCCATGAGTAGCCGGCCCATACTGCAGGGTTGGGAATGGACGTTGGAGATCCGGGCCAAGGGATCAGGTTGAATACATCGCCACTGCCGGCCGCCTCACCGAAGAATAACGTGTTGCTGGTGCCGTCGAGGATGTTGCTGATGCGTTCCTTGGATTTCCAGTAAAATGGGCCGCGATAGCGGTAGCGAATGCCGAGATCTGTTCGCCAGTCGCCGCCGTTGGCGAGATAGTTGGTGTGGCCGAACGCTTTTCGTGAACCTGTGCCGCCGTCGAAGTATATTTCCGCGCTGGTGCTGGGTGGAGGATTGATGCCGCCTGGGAAATCGACACCGCTGACGCCACAGTATACTGCAATGCACGGAGGACCCGCGCCCGCATCCGGCGCGGACGGACACAAAAACGTCCGAATGTCGCCTTCGGCTCCGTAACGAGCCGGTGGCCGGGGAATCGTCGCTGAACCAATAGGCGGGTTGTTTGTCGGACTGTAAAACCAGAGAAAGGCGTTCTTATCATACAGCGCAAACTGCGGTCCCTGCTCCACGTATGACAGCAGGAACACCAGCGGGCCGGACGAGTGAATGTCCATACCCGCCGGTAAGAAGCCATTGGTTGATTCAAATCCGTGTGCAGCCAATGCGATTTGCTTGAGGTTGTTTTGGCACGACAGCCGTGCGGCGGCCTCACGGATCTTCTGCACGGCCGGCACCAACAGGCCGATGAGAATGGCGATGATGGCAATCACCACCAACAACTCAATGAGCGTGAAAGCCGAACGACGCTGAGTGTGCATGGTGGCACCTCCCAACAGTATGGCGGCCAAGCGAGACGGATACGCGATTAAGGCAGGTGCAGCGAGAACACCCGACCCGGCACTGCCTGCGGGTTTGAAATCATAATACACGAATTAGTGGCAAACCGTGAGCCTATTCCGGATACAACGTTGTGCTCAAATACCGCTCGCCCAGGTCGGGCATGATCGTCACGATGAGTTTGCCGGCGTTTTCGGGGCGCTTCGCCACCTGAATCGCGGCCCAGGCGGCGGAACCGCAACTGATGCCGACCAGCCAGCCTTCATCGCGGGCCAGTTGCCGCGCCGTTGCAAACGAATCTTCATCGGCTACCTGAATGACTTCGTCAATCAGGTCCATGCGCAACACATCAGGAATAAACCCTGCGCCAATGCCCTGAATGCGGTGCCGGCCGGGTTGGAGTGGCTCGCCACGTTTGCGCTGACTGATGACCGGACTCAGCACCGGCTCCACAGCCACCACACGCACCGATGGTTTGCGTTGCTTGAACACATCGGCGCATCCTGTGATCGTGCCGCCGGTGCCCACACCGGCCACCAGAATATCTACCTTGCCGTCGGTGTCGCGCCATATTTCCTCAGCCGTCGTCCGACGGTGCATTTCCGGGTTTGCCGGGTTCTTGAATTGTTCCGTGAGGTGCGCCCTCGGTTCACCACCCATTTCCCGGTACAACTCATCAGCCTTGTCCACTGCACCGCTCATGCCCTTCTCGCCGGGCGTCAATACGATCTCAGCGCCAAATGCTTTGAGCAACCGCCGGCGCTCCAGCGACATCGTCTCCGGCATGGTCACCATCAGCTTGTAGCCGCGAGCCGCACAGGTGAACGCCAGGCCGATGCCGGTGTTGCCGCTGGTGGCTTCGATGATCGTGGTGCCGGCGGCGATCTTTCCTGCGCGTTCTCCCCCGTCAATCAGGGCCACACCCAAACGGTCTTTGACGCTCCACGTGGGATTGTTGCTTTCCAGCTTGCAGACAATGGTCGCGCCGACGCCGCCGTGGGTTTTGTTCATCCGCACCAGCGGCGTATGCCCAACGCACTGCGTGATGTCATCGTAAATCCTGCTGCGAAACGGTAATGGGTCGGGCATGATTCGCCTCTCCTTTTTGCCACTCGTCGATTCTCGGGAATGGTAGAAGAATGAGCCATTGTTCGCAAGACGCTTGCGGGTGGCCCCATCGAACGGCTACGATAACGCCATGACGCCACTCTTGTTTGCCATGTTGATCGCCGCCACCCCCGCCGAGGACTTCGAGCGGATCAAACCCGTGTTCGCTCAGCATTGTTTCAAATGCCACGAAGGCGAAAAGCCGAAGGCCGGGTTGGACTTGTCCACGGCGGTAAAAGTGTTGGAAGGATCGCGCTCCGGGCCAATTGTGACCGCGGGCAACGCCGATGGGTCGCTGCTGGTACACGTGTTGGCCGCCGGACATGAAACGCACATGCCGCCGGATGTGCAATTGGCAAAGGCTGACATCGACAAGATTACCGAGTGGGTTCAACGGTTGCCGAAACAAGCCGTAGCGCCACGCAAGGAAATGCAGGTTACGGCAAAGGACCGCGAGCATTGGGCGTTTCGACCCGTGAAGGCACCAACGACGACATCAACCAATCCGATTGATGAGTTGATCGCTGCCAGGTTGAAAGAAAAAGGGCTGACATTGAGCAAGACGGCCGAGCGGCGCGTTCTGGCTCGCCGATTGTGGTTTGACCTTATCGGTTTGCCGCCGACGCCGGAGGAGATTGAAACATTTGTCGCGGACGCTTCACCCGGCGCTTATGGGAAGTTGGTGAATACGCTGTTGGCCAGCCCGCACTATGGCGAACGCTGGGCACGGCACTGGCTTGACTTAGCACGCTTTGCCGATGCGGAAGCGGACAATCCACGCGAGCAAGTCCCGGCCAGCGCCCATTTCTACCGCGATTACATCATCAACAGCTTTAATACCGACAAACCTTATGATCGCTTCCTGACGGAGCAACTGGCGGGCGATTTGATGTCGCCTTATGATCGCGAGGCATTGATTGCGACGGCGTTCCTGCGACTCAGCCCGGCATCTGGTGCGCAAGGCGAAAAAGCCCGATACGACGAATTGGATGATATGGTGGCGACCACCTCTTCGGTGTTTCTTGGTTTGACGGTGGGTTGCGCCCGCTGCCACGATCACAAAACCGACCCGATTCCACAGCGTGATTATTATCGAATGACGGCTGTGTTTGCCGGCACCGAGCGCAAAGCCCTTCCCGTTCCCACCGTCGAGGCCAAGCTCACTGATGAAGCTGCTGAAAAGAAGCGACAAGCAGAGTTGGCCGAGTTGCGTTCACAAATTGAAGAGTTGGAAAAACCGGTGCGCGATCAGCGTGAACCGGACGACATGCCGCCGCCGGATTTCGTCGGGCCGCCGTCGCCCTCGATGTTCTCTAAGTTCCGAGAGCGCGAGCTGGAACGGCTTCGTACCAAACTGCGCGAAGGCGAAAGCGAACAGCCGCGCATCGCCACCGCGCCGGCAGTCAGCGAAAAGGACGAACCACCGAAAGCCCACTTGCTCTTGCGCGGCGACCCCCGAAGTGTCAGCGATGAAGTGACACCCGGTGCATTGCTGGTATTATCATCCGACAATGGTAATCTTTCCGCCGACCAGCGCCGGCTGGCACTCGCCCGTTGGATGGCTTCGCCGATGCATCCACTAACCGCGCGGGTGATGGTTAATCGCCTGTGGCATTATCACTTTGGCCGCGGCTTCGTTGATACGACTTCGAACTTCGGCCCGGCCGGGGCAAAGCCTACACATCCCGAATTGCTCGATTGGCTCGCCGCTGAGTTTGTGCGCTCCGGATGGAGCGTCAAGCACATGCACCGGTTGATCGTCACGTCAGCAACCTACCGGCAATCATCAATCGAGTCGGCCGAACACAAAAAACTCGATCCAGACAACCAATTGTGGTCGCGATTCCCGCGCCGGCGGCTGGAGGCTGAAGCGATACGCGATGCGATCTTGTTGACGAGTGGCCGGCTCAACCCCGTCATGTTCGGCCCCGGTGCTCGGGCGAGGCCAGGCGATGCCGCACTGGCCCCCGAAGCCGCTCGCTCACCGCTTGCCGTGCGTGAAGGCCCACAGCAAGCCCGGCGTAGCGTCTATCTTTCCGTGAGCCGTTCCGCGCCATCTGTGTTGCTGGAGAGTTTCGATCAACCGGCTCCCGCGTGCCTGTGCGACCAGCGGCGCACCACGACGGTTGCCCCGCAAGCGCTGCTCTTGCTCAATGCTCCGTTCATCATTGAACAAGCCGATTACCTGGCCCGGCGAGTAAAGTCCGATGCCGGCAATGAGCCTGCCGCACAAGTCGACCGACTCTACCGTATGACACTGGGCCGTCCGCCCAAAGACACTGAAAAAGAAAAAGCCATCAAGTTCCTCAATGACCCGGCTATGAAGCAGCGCCCCGGCCGCCGCTCCGGTTCCGATGACCCCGGAGCATTGGCTGACTTAGCGCATGTCGTTTACAATTTGAACGAGTTTGTTTGGGTAGATTGAAAAGGCGAGCGGGGCACCATTCGGTCGCGAAAAAAAAACCGGCCGCGGCTTGCGTCCGCGGCCGGTCGGTTAGATTTCAACTCAACGCGATCAGATCGAGCCGCCGAAACGGAGGCGGAACTGAATGAAGTCGCTGGCAGCGACAGCGCCGTCGTTGTCGAAATCGAACAACTGGAACGGCGGGGCGCTGTTACCCAAGGCCAGTCGGAACTGGATGAAGTCATTTGCTGCGACACTGCCGTCGCCGGTATAGTCTCCGAAGATGCGGAAGAGCTTCGTCGGATCCAACGTGGCCGGCGAGGCGGGTTCATCAAAGATGAAGTCATCGCCGCCGGTGCCGTTGCTGTCACCGTCCAGACCGGCACCCGTGAACTGCGAGGCTATCGCATGGAGTGCGTAGCGTCCGTCAGCCAATGAACCGGAGTCAACAGCTCCGCCGGTAAACGTCAGCGTGACGACCGTGCCAGGTCCGGAATTGTTGACCGAGGCGGCCAGCGTGACCGAACCGGGCGCCGGGCTTACGCGATTCAGCGAGAACGCCGCCGCCGCGTTGATGTCGCCGCCCACGAAGGAGACCTTGGAGTCGAAGGTGATCGCTACATCGACTACCCGTGCCCGTTGAGCTTTATCGACCGGGGTCAACAACGTCGAATTAATGGCAACGCCACCCGGAATCACCTTGGCCGGCGTAGCAGCGACTCCGTCTGCCTTAAACGTGACGTCGTTGCCATCGCCGCCGTTGTAGTTGACAGTAAATGTCGTTGCGCCGATGGTAACCTTCGTGAGGTCGCCAATGCCGGCGAATTGGCCCGAGACTTTGTCCGATGTGCCGTCATTGTCAATGATGATCAGCGTCGAACCAGGAGCAATCGGGCCGCCGACGGAGCCGACGAATGTCGCACCGCCCAAATCCACTTGCCCGTTGACGGCCAATCGATCGTAGTTGGTGCCCGCGGTGTTGCCGTTCAGTTCAGCAATGAACTGAGAGCCGCTGACGAACGTGATGCTGCCCGTGCCGAGAATGCCGGGGCTGGTTCCTGGTGCAACCTTGCCAGTGGCGGCCACGTTCACCGTGCCGGTGAGCGTGCCACTACCGGAAAGCGTGCCGTCAATGGCAATCGGTGTGGAGAGCGTCAAGCCGCCATCCACGCGGAGGTCTTGCAACGCCGGAATTGTCAGTGTGGCAGCCGAGTTGCCAGCCGTGCTGAAGCGGGCCAGACCGGTGTATGTGTATGTGGCCGTGCCCAGCGTGGTGACTTTGCCGCCCGTTTGGTCAATGCCGGCCGCTGAGATCAGGTTAATCCCACCGGTGTCGGTCTTCACGTCGCCGTTGAGCGTAATCGCTCCGGCTTGCGTGGTAAACGTAATGTCGCCGACACGCACAGGCAAAGCTACCGGAGCGGCGTCGGACGTTGTGCCGGAGAAGTTGGCCGCTCCCGTACTGGTGACAAACACGTCGGCCTCGCCTTGGCCGCCGTTGACGACGCTTGCAGTCGAATTGGTAACGGCCGAAATGGTGCCGGCCGTTACCATGATCGGTGTGGCCGACTTGCCGATGTAGTTGTCCCGGGCAATCAACGTCACGATACCGGTCGTTCCGGCATTAAGTACGGCGGCGGCGTCCACCATTTCGATGAAGCCGGCTCGGGCTGTGTCCGTGGCATCGCCGAGTAGTTTGGCAGCGTTCACAGTGATTCCGCCGCCATTGCCGACGGTAATATTGCTCAGCGTGGCTCCGCCGATCGCCGTGGAATTTGTCGAAGCCGAGATGTTGATCGTCACCGCATCTGATGCCGTGCTCTTGGTTTGTACGGTCGTACCTGCCGCACCGAGATACGTCTGTTGATTTCCGCCGTCCAGGTTGACGTCGATGACGATCTTGCCGGAGTAGTTCGAATCGCCGATGGCACCCGTGAACAGCAATGCGAAGTTGTCATCGGCTTGCAACGTGATGTTGCCCGAGCCGGTGTTCACCAAGCCGCTGATGTCAACGTTCCCCGAACCGGCGATGCGCTTAAGAAGAATCTCGCCAGTGCCCTGGGCAACCACGTGATCCACCTTGATCTGGTTGGTGTTCGCGTTATCGATGAAAATGCCGCCGGAACCGGCGTCGGCGGCGATGTTTCCGGTCTTAAGACTCAGATGTTGGGCCGACGTACCCACTGCGGACGTCGCGCTGGATGTCTTAAGCGTTACGGCTCCGAGGAACCCGAATCCACCGCCAGCAAAGATGACATTGATCGCTGTGCCGAAAATTGAGCCGGCGTTGGCGTCGATGGTGACCGAGCCGGTGGACCCGACTTGGACATTGTTGATTGTCGCATCACCAATACCGCCGCCGCCGTTGTTGACCGTAATGTTGGCCGCGGCCGTGGTGCTGTCCAACGTGCGGATCGATCCCGCCGATGACATGCTGAAGCCCTGCGACCCGGCACCGTCCGTATTGGCGGCGACCAAAACGGTACCCGAACTGACGAGGTCGCCGAGTGCCGCGTTGATGGCGACGCCATCGCCGGAACTGAGGCTGACCGGGCCGCTGCCGAAGGTCGAGGCACCGGCGATTGTCAGTGTTCCGGTGGTATTGACCACGGCGATTGAGCCGATGCCGGTGGCTGACAGAGTGAAATTGGCACCGTCATCTTCAGCAAGTGTAATTCCGCCGGCCCCGCCTGTTGCGGTGACATTGGTTGCTTGTGAGTGGATGGGGATAGCGCCGGTACCGACAGTGTTGCCGCCCAAAGTCAGGTCCGAAACAGTCAACAGCACGCCGTTATTTTGCGTGACGGAGTCGAAGCCGGTAACGCTGATGGCACCGACGAACGAGATGTTGGCAGCGAAATTGCCAATTGATCCGGCATCGCCGTTGGATGTCACCGTGAGCGGATCGTTAACGCTATTGAGCGTGAACGTGTCAGTGCCGCTGCCCAGCGCGATCAACAGTGAACTGGTATTCGCGTCGGGGCCTGTCACGGTCTTCGTGCCGTTTCCTAACCAACCTTTGGCGATGGCGTTAGCAGTAAGGTTGATGACCTTCTGGGTGTCGCTGATGGTGTAGGTGCCGGCCGAGACACTCAATGAGACATCGTTGGTGTCACCAAGGCCGGCCGAGAATATCACGGCCGTGCCGGATACGTCGAGCGTTGAGCCTGGCGGGGCGACGGTGACCACTCCACCGTTGAACGGGAGATTGGTCAAGGGAGGCGTGACGCCAATGCTGTTGACCGCATCCAGTCGAATCGTGCCGAGGCCACCCACGCCGGTGACGGGGATGGACCAAGTCAGGCCACCGTTTGATGTAGTTGGTGTTCCAACTGTTCCGGTCGCGGTACCAGTCGTGGTGATTGCGAAGTTGGAAGAAGTGAGTCCGGCGATCGCGGCACTTAACGTTTCCGTGTAAGTGACGGCTGGACCGCTTGTTGAGAAGGTGTTCGGCACCAAGGAAGTGACGGTCGCCGAAGTCGCGGTGCGCGGAGCGAAAGACACGCCACGGAAAGCCGTGTTCGTCTTGGCAGTGGCCAATGCCGTCGGTGTGCCGGTGATCGTCCCGTTGTAACCGCTAGTATCCTGGAAGGCGAACAACGTGGTTCCGTTGCTCCCGTAGATGTCGACATTGGTGCCATTGACCGCACCCGTGACAGCCCGCCCGTTATTACCGGCCAATGTAATCTGAATGTTGCCTTTAGCGTTCCAATTCGTTCCGTCGAAACTGAACTTTTTAATGCCGCCGTTGACCCCAGCGGTCGAATCAGCGACGTAAAGTGTATCCACGCCTGGTACGCTGATGGACATATCTGCGAAGAACATTGCGTTCGGATCGCCCAACAGCGGAATGTCGGCCCCAGGCAAGTTGGTCGATGTCTGGCCTGTCACTGTTGGCAGCCCAGTGCCGATCGTAAAGACTCGGAATGCAGCACTCTGTGCCGAACCGTAAAGCTGTCCGCCGGCGATTTGGAGAATGCGCGGTGTGCCTGGCGAGTTGGTTAACGATGTTGATGTCGTATCACCCGGCATAGCCACGTAACGGTAACTTCCAGTGTTGCTACCTGCAACCCAAAAGCTCTTGCCATCAACCGTTACGGACGAACGCGGCGCCCCGCCGGTCGCAAAATCCGTCAGGAAGTTGGAGAATGTTACGGTTCCGGTCTTGTCTACCACTCCGACCACTCGTGCCGCTGTGCTGCCTGTAATTGACGTTCCGTTGGGCAACGGCACATTGAAACCCGTGATGGCCAGGAACTGACTGTCTGGCGAAAGGTTCATAAACCCTTCGAGGGTCGACGTACCTGCGGTAAATGCATCCAAGCCAGTTGTAGGGAGTGCGATCGATTGTTGCGGAGTCTGACCGGCACCGGATGGCAAGAATTCGTCGAGAAACACTGCATTTCCATTACTGGACAGCGCGGCCGCGCCATCGCCGACCCGGTAAACCACAAGATCGCCGGGCATAAATGCAGCCGGTACATCCCGGCGTTCGAGGGTTTCCACGATAAATCGTCGGAGGCGGGAAGAAGTCTTGGCGGTTCGCATCGTACGCATCTCGGGTGCCTCATCAGTGAAGAAGATTCCATTGGCCGTGCTTCGGTCCTTCCGATCACGGTTCGCCGCCCGACAGACATGCCGAATGTGCCGACCAAAACGGTCGCACCGGAGCCGAGGGGGGATATGGTCATGGTACACGCCGTAGGTGTCCGTTCAATCAGATAATTGATGAAAGCTGCGTAAAGATGCCGGGCGAAGAAATGAGAAACGGTCCATACAATGAGCAAGCGGCGGTAAGGCTCGTTTTCCTTCGGCGTTGAGCAACGAACACCATTAGTGGCGAGCCAATCACAATTGCGCTGATCCTGTTGGCTTGGATTGGCCACGCCTTTGCATGCACCGTGCTGCTCAACGTGGTTTACGCACAGGCCTGGCCGCGCAAATTGCTACGGGCCATCCGCCTGCTAACGGGCTTCACGGTCTTCGCATTTCCAGTCGCAGCGTTTTGGTTGGTCCGTGATGCCTCTACCTGGCGCGACGTTTCGCCGCCCGGGCTGACTTACGTTGCGTTGTGTTTGGCCGTCAGCTTCATTATGTTGCCGGCACTTACTTTGTTTCGCTGGTTGCGCCCGACGCCGAAGCAAGTGATCGCCCAATCTAGCCGCATCATCGATATTGCCGCCGATTTGGGTTATCGCCCGCTTGGCTTCGGCAAACACTGGATGGAAGCCCGCATACCGTTCAACCAACTCTTTCAAGTGGAGTTCGTCGAACGGACGTTGCAGTTGCCGCGACTGCCAACTGCATGGGATGGCCTGACGATCCTGCATCTCAGCGACTTGCACTTCCACGGTACGCCGGAACGAGCATTTTTTCAGCGACTAATCCAGCGCATCAACGAACATGAAACGCCGGACCTCGTGTGCATCACCGGCGACATCGTCGATTCCGTTTGGCATCAACGTTGGATCAAGCCGTTACTTTGCCAATTGAAATGGCGTGAAGCGGGCTTGGCCGTTCTGGGCAATCACGACTACTGGTGTCATCCCGATGGCATACGTAGGCAGTTGCGCCGCGCCGGCTTCAAGGTATTGGGCAACGGAGCATTCGAAATGAAGGTGCGCGGCGAGCCGTTGCTGGCGCTCGGCCACGAAGGCCCGTGGTTCCGGTTCCCCTCTCCCCTTGGGGGAGAGGGGTTAGGGGTGAGGGGTTTGAACCTTGACCGCGCATGCGCCGACCCCTCACCCCCGGCCCCCCTCCCTCAGGGGGAGAGGGGAGAAAGAAACTTCCGCCTCTTGCTGAGCCACACGCCAGACAATATCGGCTGGGCGCGCCGGCACGACGTGGACTTGATGCTCAGCGGCCATGTCCACGGCGGTCAGGTGCGCGTTCCGATTGTTGGTTCGCTGTTTGTACCGAGCCGGTATAGTCGCAAGTACGATCAAGGCGTCTTCTTCGAAGAACCGACGTTGCTCTCGGTGAACCGCGGCCTGTCCGGCCGCGAGCCGCTCCGCATCAATTGCCATCCCGAAGTCACGTGGTTGATCCTCAAATCGCCCTGAGCCGGACCGCGGGCGCTTTCGTTTCACATTCGTACCATTTGCCGCGCGCGTCTGCGGCTTTGCAACGAGACTACGGATGAGGCGGGATTTGAACTCGACGTTTGTTTCAGGCGAGAGGGGGTGCCCTCTCCAAAAGAATTAAATGGAATGAAACGACTTTTTCTCATCGGCATAACTCTTTTCTCGACTGCAAGTTGTGACATAACTATCAATTTGCCCGGAAACAACGCGGATCGGAATAAACGCAAATTGGCAGACGCGAAATACTGCCGAGGCGAATGCACAGTTGCGTGAAACGAATCCACACTGAGTGCTGATGCTTTGATTTCGGCGCATGCAAGTACGGTGCGCTTTGAAGGAGCGCGGGAAAGTGTTCTGCGCAAGTCGGTACGACACGATGCACAACAGCGGTGACTCGACTACGAGTCGCCGGGTGCGATGGCTCGTGATTCACATAATAGCCCCGGCACATGTTCCGCGAAGCGCGCGACGACGGTGGGACAGGGAAGCACCGTCACCTCGCGCCTCCGGAACACGATGATGTACCGAGCTCTCAGTTCGACTGCGGCGCACGCTTCGGTTCCCGCTGCTTACCTCTCTGGCGCGCCGCGCGCTGCCCTATGCCCCTGTCCAAATCAAAGGAGCCAGCATTGCGCGGTCGGGGACCATCGTCAGTATCACATCGGGTCTTCGAAGACTATCCGCCTCAGTTTCCCCCTCGAAACCCGGCACAACGTGCCGTAGCCGGCCCCATTGTCGGCGATGGGAAAGTGGGTTGCTATGTCAGTAGCGGGATTTTTGTCCGTCAGGAAAGTGGCTTCGGGACCGTTGCAGTAACATGTTCCCGCGCCTCCATAGGCCGGCGTTGCCGCAAGTTGTTTAGTACCAGCCAGCCGCGCGAGCAAATTGCGGATCGATCACGCGATCCAAACTCGCATGATCTTCATCTCAACCCGTGGCTATCAAGCCATTGTGTTTGAACCAATTCGCGGTAATATGTAGCGCGGCACCACATCATACATGGATAGCCTTGAAATCAGATCATGGACAGCATTTCTCCCGAACGCGACTTCATTCGACTACAACTGATCGCTGATATTGAGCGTGCCTTCGGCGATGTCAAGCGCGAAGACGGAGTCACAATTCATGAGGCTGAGGTCATTGATGCCTATGGTTCTGACGAGGAACGGCGGGTCGCGCGAGAGTTGGACGCAGAGGAGCGTTGGCAAGATGTGCCCGCAGAAGTCATGGATTCGCACGCCGGATTCAGCTTTCTCGACCTAAAAGGGTTTCGATACTATTTGCCAGCCTACATGACGTGGAAGCTGCAGCACGTAGACACCGGCAATGGCGTCGCTGGCGATTACCTGCTTTACTCTCTCGTTCGAGTCGGGGCCGATCACGACGATTGGCACGTTTGGGCAAACGTGCCCGAGGCATATCGCGACCCACTGTGTGCCTGTCGATTCACCGCGACGCAACGTGAGGTCATTCGTCGGTATCTCGAGTACATCATTCTTCATGTGCCAGATATGCACGATACGACCGCGGCGAGCGAGGCACTTCAGAACTGGGAACAGCTTGAAAAGCGGATCGCCACGGAGGTAGATAAGGGGCAGAGATTGATAGTGCAATGTACCCTGCACATGCCGGATGGCTCGATCGTGGAAATGCCACCCGAATGAAACGCAATGTAAAGAAGTCACGGATCGCATAGGCTAACCGGTAAATGGCCACGATAGTCGAGAGCGCGGACGCTGAGCACGGGCCGGTTTTTTGGTCGGCTTGGTAAGCTGTGACGGCCGTCGTTGAATCATTCGTCTTTGGGTCGGCGTCGGGATCATTCGGGTTTGAGCATCGGCCGGTCAAGGCGGTGCCAAACAGGTAAACGAGGTCGGGCCGTTCTTGCGAACGGCTGTTCACTTCGCCAGAACCGATCTTTCGCCACCACCTCCCAAGCGGTTTTGGTTTTCGGTTTTGGATTTGTGAACGCCTCAGAATCGATGCCGTACCGCGCGGCGGCTTTTCTTGGCGACGCGATCGACCTCTTGCGAGTCACGGCCGGTCCACGGCGAAGTCCGTCGGCATCGAGAGCCGGCGGGTTCGGGGCGACGTGGTCCTGGCCG
>JANNLP010000433.1:0-5733 GCA_031396905.1 Gemmataceae bacterium | reverse complement strand
TCTGCAAGTCGGCCATCACTCGGACTTCAAAACTATATGTCTGACCTTCGTTCGGAAGGTCGGAAGTCACTATTGTCACATCGGTTACGCCCAGCTTCTTGCCCACGATCCGAATCTGTCGGGCGTTGAGAACGGCAAAGTCCAGGATGGATGGATCGCCTACGGAAACCGTGGCCCGGCCACGCGCGGCGACGACATCGACCTTCGTTGTCAGTATCCGTCCCTGGCCGACGAGCACGTCGAATGTCGAATCGTTGTTGCTGATGCCTTTCACGAATTCGCCGACGGCGTCGGGGCCGGCGTCGCGCCGGCGGGCTAGTTCAGGTGTTGAAGGCAACGTCGGTGGGCAGACGCAGGTTGGATCAACCGCAAATTTGGGCATTGGTAATTGCCCATTGGCCGGATTCGGCTGTGGCGCTTGGGCCAGACTCCGCCCGGTGAAGCCGGATGACTCAAGCAAGCCGGCACCAAGGGCAATCGTCACGCAAAGTGCCGCGATCGGATTGAGACGGTTGGTGAGACGAGGCATAACGGCAACCTGATCTTGGAGTGTCGGGTGGGCGTAGTGGTTTGGCACCAGCCTTTCGCCTCAGAATTGATCGTAAGTCGGGGCTTCCTGACTTGACCATATTTCCGACAATCCGGAATCCGCCCAAGTTTCCAATTGGGTAAGATGGCGAATCGAAAGCAACGAGGATTGTGGGAATGGACTCAAGTCGCCGGTCTTTGATCCCGAAGGGATCGCAGCCATTAGCCGGTGGTTGAGCGAAGCGACACCACCGGTACCGGTAAGTTGACAGGTATTCGACCCCGGAGGGGCCGCAGCAACTCTGGATGCGGCGATGTGCTGCGACCCCTCCGGGGTCGAAGATTGGGGTGAGCATCCTACCGGTGGTATCGCTGCGCTAAACCACCGGCTAATGGCCATGACCCCTGCCGGGGTCAACAACTTACACGAAACGCGCATTCGGTGGACTGTTTGGGGCAGCGTTCCAGTTAGGTTACAGTCATAAAAAGGCTTGATGTCTACGAAACTTTACACTTGTCGAATTGACTCCGGAGATACGAATGTGAACGCAAGGAAACACTTTCCGAAATATTTTTGAGAATTTCTGAGTCATAAAGTCTTATTTTCATTGTGCTTAATACGGCAACTTACAACTTCTAACCATACCATAGTCGTCAGACCGCCATTAGCGGAGGCTTCGGCACAGCCTCTGCTATATATGCGGCAATCAAGTGATTGGAAGGAAGTTCTCGATGGACTGGCGGGCATGGCGTCCGCCAACTCGGTTTCCCCCTCACTCATGAACTCAGGAGTCCGTCCGATGTTGCGAAAGATCTACGACCGGTCCAAGAAGTTATTCGTTCGCCAGGAAGCCGCCTCGATGGCTGAATACGCGCTCTTGCTCGCATTGATCACCGTTGCTCTGGTGGGTGTGATTACGTTGTTCGGAAACGCCATCAGCAACGCGTTCACGACCGCGACGAACACGATGACCGGCGCATCAGGCAGCTGATTATCGCTGAGTCGTGACGCAACCAGAAGTTCGCATGCGTTGGCTCCCGCCAGGTGGAGCCACATGCGCCGGCGGGTGCACTGCCGAATTGTGTTTGTGCAAAGCGCGCATGAGCAAACAGCCGAGGCAATCGGCATATAAAGGGAAGGGTAAGATGCCCGACTGGAAAGATGTTGATTTTTGTGCCCGCCGTGGCATTACCGGAGGTCGGTTGGGTGGATATGGTGCCCGTGACATTGGTCGTAGTGCTCATTGCCGTGATCATCGCGGCAGTGACGGACGTCCGTTGGTTCACGATTCATAACGCCCTCACCCTGCCGCTCCTGGCCTCGGGTTTGGTTTATCACGCCGTCGTTAGTAATGGACTCGGATTAGCCAGCAGCATCGGCGGAGCACTTTTCGGTGCGAGCATCTTCGCGGTTTTTTATCTCATCGGCGGCATGGGTGCCGGCGACGTTAAGATGATGGCCGGAATCGGTGCATGGGTTGGCTGGCCTCTAATTCTTTCAGTACTTGTCGCTACCACTCTCGCGGGTGCCGTTTACGGGCTTGTGCTCATCGCGGCATTCGGCCGGAGCGGCAATCGGTCTGGTGAACGAGTCATTGAAGCTGCGGTGCGACGGGATGATCGCCGTCGCCGACTGGTTCCGTACGGGGCCATGATGATGGTTGGAGTGGTCGTCACGACGGCGCGCTTATGGACGAGCGATGGTTTTCTCAACGCATACCCGTGAACCGATAGCGGAGCGTTGCCAACAGGGAGTTGGCTTTTTCTATTCGGTCGCCGAGGTGTCCTGTGAGTGTGCGAACGATCATCGTTGTTATCCTGGCCTTGATATTCGGCGCGTCGGCCGCCATCCTGGTGAACTTGCTCCGCCCGGTTGTATCCGCTGGCGAAACAGTGTCGGTGTTGGTTGCTGCAATTGGAATCCCCCGGTACACGAATATCACTCCGGAAATGCTCAAGACTGTCGATTTACCCAAGAATCAGGTTCCTGCGGGCGCTCTACTTCGTATTGACGATGTGATCGATCGTGTTGTTGACGTTCCGCTCTTTAAGGATGAGTGGATCCTCGATGCCAAGCTTTCGGCCAAAGGCGCTGGCCGTGGTTTAGCTGCCGTGATCCCGACGGGCATGAGAGCGGTGACCATTCCCACGCCCAATATCGCCTCCGGAGTCGCCGGATTTATTCTGCCCGGAAACAAAGTCGATGTCCTTTTGACGATGCATAGCAGTGGCGATCTCAGCCGCAACGACAGCACGCGCGTCGTGCTGGGAAACGTGGAAATTCTGGCGGTCGATCAGCGCCTGGAAGCGCCGACTGCCAACAAGGTCGATGCCAAAGAACTGCGTTCCGTCACGTTGCTTGTGAGTCCGGAAGACGCCAAGAAGCTGACCCTTGGTCAAAGCCGTGGCACGTTGCACCTTTCCCTCCGCAATCCGGGTGACAAGGAGCCGGTGAACTCCCGTGTGTCAACGGCGGCCGACCTTCAATTGACTCAAGGCCCCGAAAGGGAAGCACCGGTGATGGTGCAGAGCGCGAAAGAAACTCTGGAGGTGGAAGAGAAGAGGTTGAGATTGGAGAAAGACAAAACGGAATGGCAGTGGAAGAAGGAGGATAGGGCCGAGGCTAAAGACGTAAAACAAGCGAAAGAGAAAGCGGAGGAGGAGCGGCGGAATGCTCCGAAGGTTCGCACACTCAAAGGCGTGACTGAAGGTGAAGTCGTGCTGCCGAAGAAGGACGCCGGTAGCGGCACGATAGACTAGCGATTGTGGTTCAGTGATCAGTGCCCAATGCACAAGAGGACCGGATGCAGGCTTTTGTTGTTAGCGATAATGAACCAATCACGGCGCGGGTTCGGGAAGTCCTGCACCGCGAAGGTCATGAATGCGCCGGCGGCAACATTCTCACCGCGGAGTTAGCCGTACATCGACTCGGCAAAACGCCCGCCGACCTGATCGTGTTCGTGCTTTCCAAAGATACGGAACGCACGCTTCAGGTGCTGGCACAAATCCACTCGATCTCCGCGTGCTCCATTATTGCCGTCGGCAATACTCTCGATACCCGACTCGTACTGCGCGCTCTCCGCGCTGGGGCCAACGACTACGTCGATGAGGCCGATCTGGAAAGCGAGTTGGCCACGACGATTGGTCGGCTGCGACAATCCGCCGGGGTCCAAGGCGAACCGGCCCGGGTCGTCGCTGTGCTGGCTCCAAGCGGCGGCAGCGGCTCAAGCACCTTGGCGGTCAACATTGCCACCGCGTTGGCCGGCAAATACAAGAACACGCTGTTGTTGGACCTCAAGCTACATGCCGGTGATTTGGCCGCTCTGCTGGATCTGAAACCATCGCACACGCTGGCGGACTTGTGCCGGCACACGGGCAACATGGACCGGGCGATGTTTGAGCAGACCCTGGTGCGGACTACCAGCGGCGTTGCGTTGCTGGCCCCCCCCCGGCATCTCGCCGATGCCGGTCTGGTGACACCCGAAGGTGTGCACCAGACAATGAAGATGGCCCGCAAGCTGTTTCCGTTTATCGTGGTGGATGTTGACCACTCGTTTACGCCCGAGCAAGTCGAAGTGTTGCGCCACGCCGACGTCGTCTTGCTCGTGCTGCGGCTGGATTTCAATTGCCTGCGCAACGCGCGGCGCACGCTGGAATATCTGGACCTGCTCGGCATCAGTCGGGATCACGTCCAGGTGGTGGTCAATCGGTATGGCCAGCCCCAGGAAGTTCCTGCTGCGAAGGCCGAGGAAGCTCTGGGTGTGAAAGTCGCGTATTACATTCCCGACGATCCGAAGACGGTGAATCGCGCGAACAACAATGGTGTGCCTGTGGTGCTGGAAAGCCCTTCCGCCAAAGTCGCCAAAAGTTTGATGAGTATGGCTGCCGGTGTCAACGGACGCCCAACCTAGCCCTGTAATGAACGGTGGATCACGACCATGAGAGCTCGAATCGCCACTCCTCCTGATGCGAACGGTACCGCCTTCCCGGATAACGAGCGGTTTCTCCGCCACAAGAAGGAGTTGCATCAGCAACTCATTGCCGGCATTGATGTGTCGACCATTGGCACAATGAGCGATGTGCAGTTGAAGGCGGAAGTCCGCCGCGCTGCCGAGGAGCTGACCCGTTATTCCTCCGAGCTGTTTAGCTACAGCGACCGGGAGCGGCTAGTCAACGAAGTACTCGACGAGACGTTTGGCTTAGGTCCACTCGAACCGCTCATTCGCGATCCCAGCATTTCCGACATTTTGGTCAACGGGCCGAAAACGGTCTATGTCGAGCGTTATGGCCGGTTGGAGCGGGCCAACGTTTCGTTCAACGATGAGCGGCACCTGTTGCAGATTGTGCAGCGAATCGCCGGGCGGGTCGGCCGACGAGTTGATGAGACCAGCCCGATGGTGGACGCCCGGCTGATGGACGGCAGCCGCGTCAACGCTATCATTCCGCCTCTCGCGTTGGATGGCACGCTGCTTTCCATTCGCCGGTTTGGTGCCAAGCCGTTAATGATGTCCGATATGATTGCCCACGCTTCAATGACGCCGGGCATGTATGAGTTCCTGGCGGCGTGCACCAAGGCCCGCTTGAACATCATCATTTCGGGCGGGACCGGCTCTGGCAAGACGACGTTGCTCAATGCCCTTTCCGCGTCGATTCCACACGACGAACGCATCGCCACGATTGAGGACGCGGCAGAGTTGCGGTTGCAACAGCCACATCTCGCCCGCATGGAAACGCGGTCGGCCAATATCGAAGGCGCCGGCGAAGTGACCACGCGGGAGTTAGTACGCAACGCCTTACGCATGAGGCCGGACCGGATCATCATCGGCGAGTGCCGCGGACCCGAATCGCTCGACATGCTGCAAGCGATGAACACGGGTCACGAAGGATCGATGACCACGATTCACGCTAACGACAGCCGTGATGCCATCAGTCGATTGGAAATCATGGTGGGCATGGCCGGATTCGATTTGCCCATTTGGGTTATCCGGCGTCAGATCGCGTCAACGTTGCAGATCATCGTGCAAACGGCGCGACTCAAGGGTGGGCCGCGAAAAGTCGTCAAAATCTCTGAGATAACTGGTATGGAAGGCGACGTCATCAGCATGCACGACATCTTCCTCTTCAAGCAAACCGGAGTGAACGAGGCTGGCATCGCCGAGGGGTCGTTCCATGTCACGGGCATTCGGCCCAAGTGCCTGGAGAAGC
>JANNLP010000415.1:0-2739 GCA_031396905.1 Gemmataceae bacterium | reverse complement strand
TGGCGCATCCGGCCGCCGCGGCTCAATTGCCGTTCAAACTTGACCGTCACCTCTACGACGGCGACGTCCTGCTGAGCGGTCGCGATCCGCAATGGCGATTGCAGTGCATCCATACGCCAGGGCACGATCCGAGCCATCTTTGCTTCCTGGAGACTTCAACCGGGGCCCTGTTGGCCGGCGACATGGTCGCCAACCCCGGCTCCATCGTCGTCTCGCGTGAGTTTGGCGGCGACATGGCCGACTTCATGCGCAGCCTCGAGCGGTTGCTCGAGATCGACTGCAAGTTGATCATTCCTGCCCATGGGCAACCGACCGGACGGCCTCGCGAGTTTATCCAACAGCAACTCGACCACCGTCTGTGGCGCGAAGCAAAGATCCAACAGGCCTACGAAGCTGGAGCCAAGACGTTCGACGAGCTGCTGGCGCAGGCCTACGACGACGCTCCACAGCAGGCCTTGCCCTGGGCGCGTCATGCGCTCGACGCTCATCTGGCCAAGCTGGGAATTGAGCTGCCGGCGCAACTCTAACGTTTGAAGTTCCCGCCGGAAATTGTTGACCGCGGCTCGCGGAGAAGGTCCACTCGTGGAGCACTCGGATCCGTTCAACATGAGGACTCGGTATGAAACGCCACAATTCAATCGCCACTCAGTTGTCATTAGGTTTGCTCGTCGCGACTGTCGTTACCGCACCGCTGCTGGCGCAGCCGGCGAAAGAAGCCGAGTGGGCGCGTGTGACCGAGGACGACCGAGCCATCAAGATCGAGACGGACAAGCTCGAAGCCGTCATTCCCAAAAACAACCCCAAACAGTGGATGACCGGCATCGAGAAAGGATCGTTTCTCGACAAGACCACCGGCTTTCGCGAAGTGGGCGACGGGCTGATGGTCATCGATTGGCTGATGGAGGCGGGCAGTGACGAAGCTTGGAGCAATCAGGTGATCGCCCCCGATGGCAACGGCGTCGGCCGATACTCGGACGTTGAATTTTGCCGTTTTCCCTTGCTCGCCAATCCACGCGACGACGTTTGCATCCTGCATAAACCAGACATGACTGAAAACCCAAAACTGTTCAAGTTATTTCTGCGCGAGTCCTTAGTTCACGTCGGTCGAGCGTTTGGGGATGCAAAAAAAGGCGTCCTCCCTCACAAGGGGTTGTGTGAAAACAGACCTCAGAGGAAAGGACGCCTCGGTGGCTTACGATACGACTACCAGCCCTTGGTTGACAGTGCGTTTGCTTGCGGCGCCGGCGGAATTGGCGGGCCGCATCGTGCCGATGCTGGCGGAGATTTTCGATCTGGTGGCAGCCTTCATGGCGGCTGGTCCCACGGCGGCGCTGGCTTGCGAGTTCGAGAAACAGTTGCAGCGGCTGCTGTGCGAACTGGGTCGGCGGATCGTCGAGTGGACGTTCAACGGTTTGGAACCCGCCGCATCCCAAGCGATGCCGGGGTCGATCCAGTTTGCCGGCGAAAGCTATCGCCGCGGCGCTCGGCAACCGCGGCGCGGGTTGGTCGCGACGCTGTTCGGGCCGATCCGGCTGGTGCGTTGGCTTTATCGCGCGCGGACGGTCGGCGAGCCGGCGTTGTTTCCCTTGGAGATCAATTTGGGGATCGAAGCCGGCGGCGCCACGCCGGCGCTGGCCGAACGCGTCGGCTGGCTGTCGGCCGTCGGCACGCAAAGCGCCACGCTGGCGATCCTCGCGGCCGAACACGGCGTCAAGTGGTCGGTCGCCACGCTGCGAAAACTCTTGGCGGGCGTGGCCGAAGCGCTCGCCGTTTGGCGTCATCCGGCGCAGGTGGCGCGGCTTTTGGAATGGCTCCAACAAGCCGACCGATCGCACGGTTCGCGCAAAATCGTGCTGGCAGTGGGCCGCGATGGCGTGATGGTGCCGATCCGCAAATCCAAAGCCTATCAGGAAGCGGCGACCGCAACGGTGTCGGTCTTCGATCGGCTCGGAAAGCGCTTGGGCACCGTCTATTTGGGACGCATGCCCGAGCCGGGACAGCCGACGCTGAGCGCGCAATTGACGAGCTTGCTCACCGACGTCTTGCAGCAATGGACTGGACCGCTGCCGCGACTGTGCTATGTCACGGACGCGGGCCATCATCCCACCGACTATTTCCAGCGCGTGCTGAAACCGATGGTCCATCCGCGAACCGGCAAGCGCCTGGCTTGGGAGTGGGTCGTCGACTATTACCACGCCTGCGTGCGCGTGACGCAAATGGCCCAAGCGCTCTTTGGCGTGGGTAAAGAGGCGTCGGCTTGGGCGCGGCGGATGCGCCGCTGGCTGCGCGACAAACCGCGCGGCGCCTTCCGCGTGCTCCACTCGGCCGCGGCGCTGGCCAACCTTCGCGGCCTGCGTCGCGGCCTGGCCAAGCAATACCGCAGCGCTTACCGCTACCTCCGCGAACGGCTCGCCTTCCTCGACTATGCCGACTACCGCCGCCGCGGCCTGCCGATCGGCAGCGGCATCACCGAAGCCGCATGCAAGATCGTCTTCAGCTACCGCTTCAAACAATCGGGCATGACCTGGTCCCTCGCCGGCGGCCAAACCATCCTCGATCTTCGTCTGCTGCGTTTGAGCCAAGTCTGGAATCCCGCTTGGAAAGCCCACCTCGAAGCCAAACCAGTCGTCCGACTACACTACCCAACTCAAAATGCAATTCTGCCGTTTCCACTCAAAATAGCCGCATAATCGCTGTCACCGAAGCGACTGCACCCTTTCCAAACAACTCGCGTTGACC
>JANNLP010000414.1:0-8314 GCA_031396905.1 Gemmataceae bacterium | reverse complement strand
CCAACTCTTGAGCGAGCACCGGGTGCGAGTGCTTCATCTCCTTGGAAACCGTGGTCAGGGCGGCCAGCGGATTCTGGCCGGCGGTGAGGCACAACGTGAGAATATCAATCACCATGGGCAGGCCGCGGGTCATCTCGGCTCCGCGTTCGCGGCGGCGCATTGCCAACCACACGCGCGGCAACGAGAACGCCAGCAAGACGGCGAGCAAGCCGACAACGGCTACGGTGACGCCGTACTGCGGCGGCAGAATCAACGCCACGGCCAGCGCCGCCTCAAACTCGCCGCCGCCCGCCATCGCCGCCGCGAAGCGAACCTAAAACTCCGACAAGCCACCCTGCCGTTCCCCGACCCGGCAGGTGTTGCTAATCCTAACGCCTGATTTGTGCCACTGTCGCTTAAACAAACTCACCACCCCCACCCTCGCCATCAGCGACGAGTGAGCTGACTCAACTGAGTGCGGCTCAATAAGGATTCACCACACGCGCCCACCTCGAGTGTGGTAACCAGGTTGGCCGCTGCGGTCGTAGCGAGCGCGACCATAACCCCAAGTGCCAGCGGCATCCCCTTTCCAGCGCGTGGGAGTGCGCGCGGGCGGCTATGGGGAGCGAGGGAGCTAGAGTCGGGTTTCGGGAATCGGGTGCCGGGGATCGGGCACCGCGGGTCGGGGCTGGTGCTATATCGCCAGCGATGTGTTCTTTGACAACTGAAATGGGATGGTCGCGGGTTGCATGCTCACGGCCTGGCGTGAGCATGCGAGCGGCTGAAACCGACCCGTCATCAGCTGGTCATATCGACCCGCCAAACCGCAGGCGAAACTGAATGAAGTCGCTGGCTGCGACGGCACCGTCGTTGTCGAAATCGAAGATCGGGCTATTGCCTCCCAGCGCCAAGCGGAATGCGATGAAGTCATCGGCTGCCACGCTGCCATCGCCAGTCGCATCGCCGAAGAAGCGGAAGAGACCATTGGCGGGCGTGCCGACGAGCAAGAAGTTGTCGCCGCCGGTTCCGTTGCCATCTCCGTCAATGCCGTCGCCGTTGAACTTGGAAGCGTTGATGGTCAGAGTGAAGCGCCCATCGGCAAGACTGCCGAAGTCCACAGCGTCGCCGGCTAGGAAGGTCAGCGTGACGACCGTGTTGGTTAAATTCACGGCGGCGCTCAGAGTCGGGAGTTTGTTGTCGCTTTGCCGTTTCAGCTCAAACGCGCTGACGGGAGCGCCTGCGAAAATGACCGGGCCGTCAAAGGTCACCGCCACTGATGTCACTCGAGACCGTTGAGCGTCGCCGCCGTTGATTTCAATCTTGGCGATCTTCGCGGCCGGCTGTAGTTCGAAGGCCCCGATGTCGATGGTGTTGACGGCTCGTGTCTTGCCCCGCTGATCCAATATCAGCACCGGCGCGGGATTCGAGCCTTTGCCGATGGCTTCACTTCCCCAAAGTAAAGCGTGCGTCTGCGTCGGCCCGCCGTTGTCGGCGAGTGGGCCCAACTTCAGGTTAGCGCCATACGCCAGGTTGTCCGCCCCTGTCAGGGTGTGGCCGCCGGCCGCGCCGACGGCACTAAAGTTCGCCGTCACCGCCATTGAGCTGTAAATGTCGGGGGAGCTGCCGCCGATGTTGCCGCTCACGATGCTGCTCGTCAGAGTGATGGTTGGTGAGCCGATGGTGCGGAAGATCCCGCCGCCGGCGCTGGCCGTGTTGGCGGTAATTGTGCTGTTGCGAATGATGACACCGGCACCACCACTACCGGCAAAGTAGATTGCGCCGCCGGAGTTTGCCGCGGAGTTGCCGGAGACAGTGCTGTTCTCCATCGCCAACGTGCCGCCGCCGTTGTAGAAGTCAATCGCGCCGCCCCAGAAAGCGGTATTGCTTGCAAACGTGCAGCCACGCACCGTAAGGCTGCCGCCGGCCGCGACGTGCACGCCACCACCATCGGTGATGGTTGCTGCGTTGCCGACAATTGCGCAATCAATCAGCGTCAGAGCATCGTCTTGCAGGAGGATGCCGCCGCCGTTGCCGGCTGATCCGCCGGTGACCGTCATGCCGGAAATGGCGACCGCGCCGCCCGCGCCGGGAATATTGATGTTGAACACCCGGCCCGCATTGTTGCCATGCACGGTAACGAGTTTCGCCCCCGGCCCGGTGATGGTGACTGCGTCGGATATGAATAGCTCGCCGCCCGTCAGCGTGATGAGCTGCGGCGTACCGAATACCATGGCATCGAACGTTACCGTATCCGGTCCGGTCACGGTGTTGGCGTGTTGCAGCGTCTGCCGAATCGAACCGACACCGCTGTAGTTGATGTTCGAAACCACCAGGTTGAACGCCTCGACTGCACCTATGTCCGCCGCGATCCCGATGACGCGCTGCGTGCCGCGCTGATCCGTGGTCAGTGCCGCCAGGTTTGTACCTTGGTCAATGAGGATGCTGTTGCCGGCCGGCAAATGCGTCTGCGTTGGGCCGCCGTTGTTTGCCAGTGGGCCGAGATTGGCTGACATACCCAAAAGAAGCGTTGTGTTGAAGTCGGGGTTAAATGTCGTGATGCCGGCGGAACTGCCGAGCAGTGACGTGGTGGCATTAACGGTGCCGGTCGTAAAGATGTCTGGGCCGGCCCCGGTAGAAGTGTTACCCGCGACGACGGTGCTCTCGAGCGACACGTTCATCCCGCTGCTGAGTTCGCCAATGCCGCCGCCCTTGTTGGCACTGGTGTTGTTCGTGATCGTGCTGTTTTGGATCGTCAATGTCCCGGCGGAGCTAATGCCGATCGCCCCGCCACCGGTCCCGCCCGTGTTGGTCATGGAATTGCCGGAAAAAGTGCTGTTGCGGATGGTCAGGCCGCCAGCGCCGACGCTGCCGACGAAATAAAGTCCACCACAGTAGTCAGCCGTGTTGCCCGACACCGTGCTATCGAGAAGCAATAGGCTGCCGCCGGAATTGTAGAAATCGATTCCGCCGCCGTAGACGGCCGTGTTGCTCGAAATTGTCGATAGCTGGATCACCAGGCTGCCGCCCGCGTTGACAAAAATGCCACCGCCGTCGCCCGTCGAGTTGTTCTTGGTGATAATGCACTTGCTAATGGTGACCGCCTCGTCTCCGACGAGGATGCCGGCACCGTCCGTATTGCCGCCGCCGGAGATGGTCAGCCCGACAAAGGTAATCGCGGTGGCTGTGGCCGCCGTTGAAACGTCAAAAACACGGCTCGTACCGCCAGCGTCGACCGTCACGATGTTCGCGCCGGGCCCATTGATCGCCACGGCGTCGGTAATGAAAAGAGCGCCGCCGGTCAGCGAAATCGTCTGGGCCGTCGCAAAGACTGTCGCGTCAAAAGTCACCGTGTCCGCACCCAATTTGCTGTTCGCAAAGGCGATCGCTTCGCGCAGGCTCGTCTTGTTGTCCAAGTTATTCACAACGTCCGTCGTGAGATTGACAACAAGCGAAGGTGTTTCACCCGGAGCCGTATTGGTCAACGTGAAACTGGCCGATCCGGCGCCGTTCGCCGACGCGACCACGTCATATGTGCCAACGGTCGCGTTCGCCGTCGCGTTGACCTGTGCTTTCCCTGCCGCAATCGTCGCTGTTCCGCTCGACAGGTTCGCCGACGCCCCCGCGCCCGGCGGCGTGAATGTGACAACGCCGCCGTCGACCGGCTCGCCCGCATTTGCAGGAGTGACGGTCACTTCTAACGGGTTGGTAAATGCCGTGCTCACATTGGCCGATTGACCGGAACCTGTTGTTGAAAAATTGAAGCCTTGAGATTCGAATGCGCCCATGTCCACGGCGCCGACCCGCGATTTGCCGCGCTGGTCTGTCGTAATCGTGGACGAACCAGCATGAATCGCCGGACTGCCGGGCAGCAGCGCGACGGTCTGCGTCAGCCCGCCGAAGTTGCCGAGAGAACCGAGAAGCAGGTTGACGCCAAAAGCGAGGTTGCCGCCCTGGTCCGTCTGGGTGAATCCGGTGTTGCTGCCGACGGCGCTCGATTTCTGGTTGACCGTGCCCGCGCTGGAGATATCGGGAGCCGTGGCGTTGATGTTGCCGGCGACGATGCTGTTCTCGACGGTGATGATCATAGCGTTGGCTATTCGGAAGATGCCGCCGCCATTCGTCGTGGCGCTGTTCCCCGTGATGGTGCAGCTCAGCACGTTCAACGTTCCGACGCTGACGCCGCCGAGGAGGACGATGCCGCCGCCGCGGTTGCCAGCCTTGTTATTGGCGATGGTGCTGTTGCGCACAGTCAGCCCGCCGGCCGTGACGGTGCCATAGAAGTAGAAACCGCCGCCGTCGCCGCCTGTCGCCGTATTCCCCGAAATGGTGCAGTTCTCGACAACGGCCGTGCCGCTGTGGAAGAAGTAAAACCCGGCACCGTCATCCGCGGCCGTGTTCCCTGTAACGGCTGTGTTTTTCAAGGTCAGCGATGCGAGTGTCGATGCGTTCAGCGATTGGACATTGATGCCGCCGCCGTCGCTGCCGCTTGAGTTGCCAGTGACGACGCAGTCGGTCAACGTGACCACTTCTTCGCCGATGAAGATGCCACCGCCGTCGCTGGCGGACTTGCCTCCAGTGATGGTCATGCGGGAAATGTTGATGACGGCCCCGTTGGCAGCCGCGCTTGTATTGAACACACGGCTGGTCTTGTTCGCATCGACGGTCACTCCTGCGACCGGGCCAGTGATGGTCACCGCGTCAGTGATCGGTATTTCGCCGGTGATGAGTGTGATGGTCGTGGCCATGGCGAAGACTGTTGGATCAAATGTGACAGTGTCAGCCCCGGCGCTGGCATTGGCGTCGGCAACGACTTGCCGCAGTGACCCCGCGCCCGAGTCGTTGGCGTTGAGAACAATGAAACTGGCCGTCACCTCGAAAGCGCCGATGTCCACGCCCGGCCCCGAAGTACGTGGAAACCCGCTGCCGCGCTGATCAAACGCCAGCGCTGCCGGATTAGACCCCTTGTTGATCGCCGGACTGCCGGCGAGCAATGCATGCGTCTGCGTCGAGCCGCCGTTGTTCGTCAACAGTCCCAGATTGAGAGCGGCGCCCAACAGGCCGGTTGTGGTCGCATCGCCGTTGAAGGTGGTGACGCCGTTTTTGGATCCGACGGCGCTGAAGTTCGCATTGACCGTTCCGGTGGTGAACAGGTCGGGCCGGGCGTTGCCCGAGGAGTCGATATTCCCCGAGACGATCGCGCTGTCGAGCGTAATCAGGCCGGTGCCGCCAATACGGGCGATACCACCGCCGCCATTTCCCCCGCTGGCCTTGTTGTTTGTAAACGTGCTGTTTTGGATTTGCAGCGTTCCGAGGAAACTAATGAAGCTGCCGAGGCCAACCCCGCCGCCGCTCGTGGCCGCGGTGTTGGCAGAAAAAGTACAGTTTTGGATCAGTGCGACGTGTCCGGCGCTGTAGCACTCTAACTCGAGTCCGCCCGAACTTTGTGAGGCGGAATTCCCGGAAACAGTACATTGCGCCATTATCAGGTTGCCACCGACATAGCCGCCAGCGCCAATTAAAGCCGAGTTGCCGGAGATTGTGGTTCGTTGAAAGTTGGCCGTGTAGGCAAAAAAGCCACCGCTATTGCTCGTGGCCACATTGTTGCTGATGACACTATCGCTTACCGTGAAAAGCCCAGGGGCGAAAACGCCTATGCCTCCGCCGAAGGTGCCTGTGTTGCCGGTAATCGTGCAATTCTGAATGGTCACGTTGCCCGACGCAAGGATCGCCCCGCCCTGAGCGGGGGCGTTGCCGGCGGTCAGCGTCAGACCGGTCAGGGTGACCGCGGGGTTGCCGGCGTTATTGGCGTTAAAGATTCGGCTAGCATTCTTGCCGCTGATTGTAATTCCCGCGGCTGAGCCGGTGATGTTCACCGCCTCGGTGATAGCAAGTTCACCCGAACTGAGCGCGATCGTCTTCGCCCCGGTGAAGAAGGTTGGGTCAAAGGTGATGAAATCCGCGCCCGCCTTGGCGTTCGCAAAGTAAATTGCCTCGCGGAGACTAATGAGGCCATCGCCAATGGCTAGATCGGAATTGTGCGTGACCACCGTCGATGAAGCTTCGCCTTGGGTGCTGGCGTTCGACAACGTCCAGACTGATCGGCCCAGGGTGCCCGCCACAAGAATGTTGTCTGCTGAGTTGTAGATCAGGTCAAAGACCAGGACATCTGGCATCGCCGAGCCAAGCTTGGTCCATATTCCAAGACTGCCAACTTGCGACATGAACACACCCGCGCGAGTGCCAACAGCGACATATGAGGCATACGGGCCGACGCCATTGACGTAGGTCACGGTTCGAAGATCAATGCCGCCAGGAACTTCGATGCCGAGACTGCCGGAAATGTCGGACCAGCTCGTGCCGCCATTGGATGAGAAAAACACCTGGTTGTTGTCAACTGCGAAGACGGTGTCGTAGTTGGTCGGGTCGATGGCGACGTCGGTGATCGTGCTGGCCCCCCCCGGAAGGGCCGTGGTCGCATTGATCGCCCCAGCGGCGACGGTGCGCTTGAAAACCTGGCTGCCAGCGCCGACGTAAATCAATTCCGCATTCGGCACGCCGGCCAAAGTGCCGCCATATACCATGGCGTTTCGATTGGCCCCCGGCCCGCCAATGTTTGCATTGGTCGTTCCCTGATCAAAGGATTCAAACAGGGCCGCGGACCCGCCAACCAAGATGCGGGTGGAAGTGATGGTGTTGATCTCGACCGGCGTGACAAACTGAGCGCCGGTGATCCCGGCCAGCCCGACGGATCCGCCGACAGGATTGTTATTGATGTCGACCACTTGGCGTCTAAAGCCACCCAAGTTCTGAGAGCTGTAATACCGAATGGCTTGATTGCTGCCGGCCAGCGAGACGCTGTCAATCGCCACGTCGCCGCCGTCGCCGCCATTGAACCAATTCCAGGAAAGTGATCCGGTCGTCGGCTGCTGATGCGTGCCGTTGTCTTGCGTTCCGATCACAATAGTGTTGCTGATGGCATTCCACGCCACGTCGTGCGCTTCCATCGCCTGGATGTCGCCGCCGACCGAACGCCACGAGCCGCCGGTTGTGTGAGGGTTCGAAAGGCCATAGACGCCGCCGTCTGAGCACTCGAGCAGAGTGCCATCGGCCATGAAAACCATATTCCGTGAGTCGGCGTGCGGAGAGGTGTTGCTGGCGTTGGCGTCCACTATGGACGTCCATTGACTACCTGCGGCTTTACTGGCGTCAACGCGTGCTGCATTGCCCGTGAATGGCGAGAATGAAATCCGATCACCAGACAGGTATGCCAGATCGACGTTGGTCGGATGGGCGGCCAGTCCTGTGTTCGGGAACTGCTGGCCGCCAGGGTGCACCACGACAGTATCCAAGGCAGTCCATGTGCCGCCTTGATTCGCAGAGCGAAATACCTGGACCGACGCGCCGGCCCCGCTTGCGGGCACCGCGGCGTACAAAACGCCGGCACTGGCATTCACTGCCAGCCGAAGGATCGGCGATCCGGCAACGCCGCTGAGCCCGGCGGTCACATTGGTCCAATTGGCCCCGGCATCGGTGGTGCGAAATACGCCAACTTGGTGGACGGCAACATAGAAACGATTCAGGTTGGTCGGGTCGTCAACAAGGTCAACGATGCCACCGGCAGAAAGCCCATTGATACCCGAGATATTGGCCCAGGTGGAACCAGTATTGGTGCTTCGAAACAAGCCCGCACCAGTTGAACCAGCCAGCAACGTGGTACCGCGCGCGCCAACGCCAATGAATTTCTCGTTGAGGAGTAACGGATCACTGAAGACCGAAAACGACGTGCCTCCATTGGTCGTGTAGTACAGCCCGATTTCATCGTCGCCACGCTGGGCAAAATTGCTTAACCGGCCAGTTCCGACGATGAGCGTCTTGGAAGTCGCGTCAGACAAATCGAATTGAATATCGCCGATCGATTGAGATTGCAAGCTATCCGTCAAAGGCGTCCACGTCGGCGAGACCGCCGTCGCGTTGCTCGTTTTCCAAACCCCGCCATTGACCGTGCCCGCGTACAGGACATCCGCGTTTCCGGGTTGAGGAGCAATGGCTTGAATGGCGCCATTGATGTTATCGTCTGGATTGACGGTGACCTGGGCGTTGATCGTCGGGCCAGGTCCCTGGGCCACCCACGCCGCCACGGCAGGCGCCAGTCGATGTTCAAGCGCCTGAAGCCGGGGCCGGGCGTTGCTCCGCTGCTTGCGTGATGTCGGTTTAGTCCAGGTCCATCGGCGTACGAACGTTGACATGCGTCTCTCCTATGGTCGTGGGAAACAATGAACCAATCAGGGCAACAATGTACTAGTAGTCGCTGTCCGACACCGTCTCGCCGCCATGG
>JANNLP010000126.1:0-2762 GCA_031396905.1 Gemmataceae bacterium | reverse complement strand
GTGGCAAGCGCCGCGTCGGCCGTCACGACGATGTCTGGTTTCACGCCGGTGCCTTCCCAATTCGTCTTGGTGATCGGGTTAATCGCCCGGCCCGTCGGCACGAAAACGACAAAGTGATCGTTGATGCGAACCGTGCCGCCGGGATGTGCGCCGCCGCCGGTCGTTTCACCGATAATGGTTGCGCGCTTTTGCGTCTGCAGGTTGTAGGCACACTCCTCGGCCCCGGAAAACGTCCGGTGGCTTGTCAGTACATAAAGCGGCTTATCGAGGTAACGCGGGCCATCGAGTGTCTTCCGCGTCCAGAACTCGTCCGTTCGGTCGCCGGGGCGCCAATACAGGCTGTTGAGGTGGACCGGTTTCTCACCGAAGAAATAACTGCACAGCAGGGCGACCGAGCCGGGTTGTCCGCCGCCGTTTTGCCGGAGATCCAGGATCATGGCATCGGTGTTGGCCAAAAATGTCATGGCCGCCGCTGCAGGACCGGCGGCAATGTCCGCCTCCATGAATGCATCGAGTGCCAGGTACCCGACATTGCCGGGTAACCGCTCGACTTTGCGGAAACTGGCATTGAGCATCCGCGTTTCGCGCGTTCGGCGGGCCATGACTTCCGGACTTGGCCGTCGCGACCGATTTTCCGGCGGCATTGCTTCCGAATTGCATCGCACCCGCAGGTGCTTATCTTTTGACACACTTTGCAACTGTGTCGTCAATCGTTTGGCTAGCTCCTGGCCAGTCGTTACATCGTCATACTCTTTCTTCTCGACACTGCTGAGAACGGTTGATTTGAGCTTTTCGGCCATCTCGGGAAAGACATAATTATCCGCGAGTTCCTCGAGAATCTTGTCAATCACCTCACCACGAGTCTTGGCGTCGATTGGAAGGGGCGCGGGGCCTTCGACGGGTTTAGACTGTCCCATGGTCACAAACGTGAGAATAAGTGCCAGCAGCAAGCTGAAACATTTCGCGGAATTTGACACGATCGATTCTCCTGAGATTCCGTAACCATTCGCCGGGACGATGGCTTGTTCGTCATTGTTGCGCTGCGGCATCGTCGCGGCTTGTACACAAGTTGTGGCTTAGGACGCGATTAAGGTGCCGCGTCAATCGCCGGCTGTCGTGCGCCGATATTGCGCCGGCGTGAAACCCGTGAGCCGGCGGAACACGCGATTGAAGTGACTTTGATCCGCAAACCCCGCCTCCAACGCAATGGTCGCCAGCGAAGTGTCTGAGTTGGAGAGTCGACGCCGAGCATACTCCACGCGGCAATTGCGCAAGTATTCGCCAATCGTGCAACCGATGTGCCGGCGAAACGTTATCGCCAGATGGACCGGATGAATGCCGACCAGTCGCCCCAACTCAACCAGTGTCGGCGACTCATCGAACCGACTATTGAGCGCTTCACGTACATGATTCAACCAGAGTGGCGGCCGACGCGCGGTAACGCATTCACCCAGTCGACCAACCTCGGCGAGTAACTCCAGAGTTAACCCTTCGATCGCCAGATGCGAAAATGGATCAGGCCGGCTGAATTCGCGGTAGAGTCGCTCGGCAAGATGGATCACCGGTCCGCCGCGATATTCCGCCGGCTGCCTCAATACCGCGCTGACTTTACCCCATCGGTCCGACGAAGTCGGAGAAAATTCAAGGTTGAATGACCGGACCTCGGCATCGTGAAACTGTTGCGCGTGCCGTTCGTTCGGCGGATGGCAGGCCAGCGTGGACGGGCCGACCTCGCGAGTATGCGCCGCAAAGTGCTCCGTATACCCGCCGCGGCGGACCAGACACATGTAAGCCCGTTCGTGAGAGTGCAGCGGCAACCGTTGCCGAGGGCTATAGCGCGTCTCCGTCAACACCACATCCGCGACTGTTTCACGACGCACAACATCGCCAAGATAATGCCCGCAAGTGAGCCGCTGCATGAACGCCTCCGATCCAATGGCATTCTAAACCATTTGCCCACGCATGACTCCAAAATGTGGTTAGCCGCGACGCGAAGGTACCCCGAAGCGGAGCGCGGAGAGACCTAACGCAATACATAATCACCCGCAAACCATGAGCGCCACAGACTCCGAAAACAATGTAAGTTGATGCAACCACCCAACTACAATGCCCACATGATCCTTCGTCGCCGTCGGCTGTGGTTTGGCGTGCTGCTCGGGCTGGTGTTAGCCGGGGGCGCGTGGTTGTGGGCCGCAACCAGGCAATCGACAACAGTCGCCGTTCGGATCGTCGAGGGAATGAGCAGGGACGACGTTTACAGCATCCTTGGAGTTCCGCATAATTCGACTTGGATTGATGAATCGTTTATCAGTGAAACGTATCGATACTGGCGGATTGCCGATTGGTGGCATCTCTCTGACGGTCATATTTGCGTTCTGTATCGTGGGAAAGGTGTGGATGGAAAGGGCGTTGTTGCGAAGGTCAACGTCACTCGTGAGAGTTCCGATATTTGGCAGTCAAAGTACGGCGAATGGGCGAAACCATAACGGACGTTGATTTTCTTGTGCCATCCATCGAAAATCTGTGCAATTCCAATCAAATGCGCAAAAGCCCTTGACAAATATACATCGGTACACTATACTCCTTTTGTCTGCAACTTCGTGACTTCTGTCACGCGTGCTGACGCCCAGGTGCATCATGTCCGATTCCAGGAAAACGCGGGACCATGTCGAGCCGAACGCCAAGAGGCTTTCGTTACTCCGATGCGCATCGGAGAAACAAACTCACGGGCTACGCTCAGCTAATGTCGTGCTGACTATGAA
>JANNLP010000369.1:0-6415 GCA_031396905.1 Gemmataceae bacterium | reverse complement strand
CTCAAAGAGCTTTGCCACAAAGGGTTTGTGTCGAGCCATCGTGGCGTCAACGGCGGTTATGTGATCGACCCCGGGGCCACGGCGGTTAGTCTCGGGGACTTCATCGCGGCCATGGACGACACGTTCAGTCTGGCTGAATGCAACCATCATGGGCCGACAGCGGAGCGCTGCTCGATCTTTGATTGCTGCACCGTGCGGGGGCCAATCGCCGCCGTTCATGACCGCATCCGCAACGTGCTGCGGCAGGTCACGCTGGGCGAGTTGTTCCACCCTATGGCTGGTCCGTCGCTGATGGAATTGCAGATGGTCGAAGCCCGACCGGTCGCTGCTCCGGTCGCTCAGTGATGCACAACAGGAGATAATCGCCGATGGGCGCTAAGTTACCGATTTATCTGGACAACAATGCTACCACGCGGTGCGATCCGCGCGTGGTCGAAGCGATGCTGCCGTTCTTCACCGAGCGCTACGGCAACTCCGCGAGCCGCAATCACGTCTTTGGTTGGGAAGCCGAAGAGGTGATCGACAATTCGCGTGACCAGATCGCCGCGGTGATCGGCGCGGGCGGCAAAGAAATCATCTTCACCAGCGGTGCGACTGAATCGAATAACCTGGCCATCAAGGGCGTGGCCGCGATGTATCGCAAGAAGGGTAATCACATCATTACCCAGGTCACAGAACACAAAGCCGTCATCGATCCGTGCAAGCGACTCGAGCGCGATGGCTTCAAAGTGACGTTCCTGCCCGTCGATAACTTTGGCCGGATTCGGATCGAAGAATTGGCAGCCGCGATGACCGACCAGACGATCCTCGTCTCGATCATGGCCGCCAACAACGAGATCGGCACGCTGCAGCCGCTGGCTGAGATCGGCAAACTGTGCAAGCAAAAAGGCGTGCTGTTTCATACAGATGCGACACAGGCAGTCGGGAAGATCCCGGTCGACGTGCAGGCCATGGGTATCGACCTTCTGAGCATGACGGCCCATAAAATGTATGGCCCGAAAGGCATTGGTGCCCTGTACGTGCGCAAGAAGGATCCGCGTGTTCGCCTGGAAGCGACGATTGACGGTGGCGGCCATGAGCGCGGCATGCGCTCGGGCACCTTGGCCGTGCAGAACATTGTTGGCTTGGCCGTGGCGTGTGACATTTGTCGGCGTGAAATGGCTGAAGAGGCCAAGCGTGAGATTTCCTTGCGCAACCGGTTGCATCAACGCATCACCGACAAACTGAGTGACGTCTATCTGAATGGCCACCCGACTGAGCGTTTGCCCGGCAACCTGAATCTGAGCTTCGCATTCGTCGAAGGCGAAGGGCTGATGATGGGCATTAAGGAAATCTGCGTATCGAGCGGTTCCGCCTGCACATCGGCAAGTTTGGAACCCAGCTATGTGCTAAAAGCACTGGGCGTCGGCGATGAGCTGGCCCATTCCAGCTTACGCTTTGGCATTGGCCGGTTCACGACGGTCGAAGAAGTCGACTACGTGGCCGACGATGTCGTGCGAGCGGTGAACAAGCTTCGCGAGATGAGCCCACTGTACGAAATGGCCCAATCCGGCGTGGACCTGTCCACCGTCCAATGGGCCGCCCACTGACGATGAGCGACGCTTCGCAGAAGCGTCTGAAGGAGTGACAGCTATGGCATACAGCGACAAAGTGCTTGAGCACTATAACAATCCACGAAACGTGGGCAGCTTCGATCAGAAGGATGCCGCCATCGGCACCGGTCTCGTCGGCGCGCCGGAGTGCGGCGACGTGTTGAAGCTGCAGATCCGCGTCAATCCATCAACAGGTCGGATCGAAGACGCACGCTTCAAGACGTTCGGCTGCGGATCGGCCATCGCGTCAAGCAGTTTGGCCACCGAGTGGCTCAAAGGCAAGAGCATCGACGAGGCCCTGGCCATCAAGAACACTGCCATCGTCGAAGAGTTGGCGTTGCCGCCGGTGAAGGTACACTGTTCGGTACTGGCCGAGGACGCCATCAAGGCGGCAATTAAAAACTACCAGGACAAACAACCCACCAAGGTATAATGGTGGAGGCCCCTAACGGAGACACTCATGGCAACCATGACGGAACAAGCCACGCTCGGCGTGAAAGAAAAAGAATGTGCCACGCCGGTACACGACCATGCTCATGACCGTAGCAAAGTCGTGCTGACTGAAAAGGCGGCGAGCGAAGTCAAGCGCATCATCGCGGACCAGCACGCGGAAGGCACGACTGACAAGTTGTACCTCCGCCTGCGCGTGGTCGGTGGCGGCTGTAGCGGCTTCCAGCACAAGCTCGATCTCGACCCGTTGTGCAACGACAAGCTCGACGAAGTCTTCGAGTTGAACGGCGTCGAAATCGTCGTCGATAAGCGCAGCATGTTGTACCTCGATGGCGTGACCGTCGATTTTCACAACGACCTGAACAAGCGCGGCTTCAGCATCACGAACCCGACCGCGAAAAGCACCTGTGGCTGCGGCAGTTCGTTCTCGATGTAACGAGCATGAGCGACGACCATGATCACTTTGAGCGCCTCGGCTTGCCGAGGCGCTTTGCGTTGAGCGACGCTGACTTGGAACGAAATTACCTGGCCCGCAGCAGGGAAGTTCATCCGGACCTGGCTGGCGACGCACCCGAAATATTGGATCGTTCAGCCCGGCTCAATCAGGCATACGCCACGCTGAAGGATCCATTCCGCCGGGCGGATTATCTTCTCAAACTGCACGGCGGTCCCAGCCCGACGGAAGTGGCCCAGCCGCCGGCCGAGTTTCTCGAAGAGATGCTCGAATTGCGCATGGCAATCGCCGAAGCGGAAGATGAAGCAACGCGAACCGAGTTGGAGAAAACGCTGTCAGCACGAAAGGCCGGATTGATCGACGACATAGGTCGGATGTTTGATAATATGACCGAGTTGCGAAGCATTCGCGAGCAACTCAACGCCCTGAAGTTTATCAACGGTCTGATCCGCGACCTGCATGGAGATTGATGGAATAGAATGACGATAGCGAGGGCGCTTAGCTCAGTTGGTTAGAGCACCTGCCTTACAAGCAGGGGGTCACAGGTTCGAGTCCTGTAGCGCCCAATTGACGATTTGAAAACGGTAAGACGGTTCACGCTGTTCGCTCGCCGCTCCCGATCTTCAATTCAATTGAATATGGTATCTCCCACCGTCGTCGGTATTGATCTTGGCACCACGTTCAGCCTCGCGGCCTACGTCGAGAACGGCCGGCCCGTGGTCGTGCGCGATGCGCGCGGAGCGGCACTGGTGCCGAGTTGTCTTTGTTTTCACGATGATGGCACTGTGCTGGTCGGAACGGCGGCGCGGGAACGGGCATTGGCTGACCCTGAACACACCTTATTCAGTGTCAAGCGGTTGATGGGCCGGACACTGGCTGACCTCAGCGAAGAGTTGCCGCTCATTCCCCATCAGATCGTTGAGCGCGATGCCGAAGGTGGCCGCAAGGTGTTGCATGTTCGCATTGGCGGGCATGAGTACACGCCGGAAGAATTGTCAGCAATGATTCTGCGTGAAGTGCGTCAACGCGCTGGCAACCCGGGCAAAGCGGTCATCACCGTGCCGGCTTATTTCGATGATGCCCAACGGCAGGCGACGCGTGATGCCGGCCGCATTGCCGGGTTGGATGTGTTGCGTATCGTCAATGAACCAACCGCGGCTGCATTGGCATATGGACTGGATAACAGAAAGAGCGCCACGATTGCCGTGTATGATCTGGGTGGCGGCACCTTTGATTGTTCGATTCTTCGACTCGATGATGGTGTGTTCAAGGTGCTGGCCACCAATGGCGACACCCACCTAGGCGGCGATGACTTCGATCACGCTACCATGCAAGTGGTGATCAAAGAACTCGGCTTGGACCTTTCACAGCGTGATCCGCAATTGTTACAGCATCTGCGTGATCAGGCTGAACAAGTCAAAATTCGCCTGTCACAAGAAGACAAAGCGACGTTTGAGTTGGACTTGCCGGATCGCAAGCTGCATTATCGCAGGACATTTTCACGAGACGACTTCGAGTCTCTGATCTCCCCACTTTTGGAGCGGAGTTTGGCCAAGTGCAGGGCCGCGCTGAAGGATGCCGGACTAATGGCATCGCAGATTGATGAAGCCGTGCTGGTCGGTGGCTCGACGCGAATTCCGTTAGTGCGACGCCGTGTTGAAGAGCTGTTCGGGCGCAAACCACACTCCGAGCTGAATCCCGATGAAGTGGTCGCGCTCGGCGCGGCGATACAGGCCGACATTCTTACCGGTGGCCGCAAGTCGATGTTGCTGCTGGACGTCATACCGCTGAGCCTCGGCATCGAGACGCTCGGCGGCGTCGTGGACAAGCTCATCTATCGCAACAGCACCGTACCGGCACGGGCAACCACACGGTATTCAACGGCTGTGGACAACCAGACGGCCGTCGAGATCAATGTTTACCAGGGCGAGCGCGAGTTGACCCGTGATTGCCGGCCGTTGGGTCGATTCAAACTTGCGGGCATCCCACCGATGCCGGCTCAGTTTGCACAGGTGGACGTTACGTTTCTCGTCGATGCCAATGGCATGTTGACCGTCTCGTCAAAGGAGAACCGCAGCGGCCAATCGATGAGCGTGACCGTGCAACCGGCTCACGGTCTGAGCCATGACGAAGTCGAACGGTTGGTGATGGAAAGCGTCGAAAACGCTCATGCCGACTTTCGCAATCGGATGCTAATCGAATTGCGCAACAAGGCCGAAGGTGAGCTGCGCCATACCGAAAAGGCGATTGGAGAAGCTGGTGACCGACTTGAGGCCGAGCAACGCCGGAGCATTGACACGGCGATTGCCAACGTGCGCATACAGCTCGCTGGTGATAATCCACAGCCACTGCGTTCGGCACTGGACAACCTCGCCGCCGCGACGCAACCGTTGGCCGAGTTGGTGATGAATGCTGTCGTGTCCGCCGCGCTGAAAGATCAAAAGCCCGATGAGTTGTCGGTCGATACGCCCCGGAGATAATGCGATGCCACTGACTTGGTCCGACCCGCGTCCCATTGGCGAAGCGTTGTTTGAGAAGTTCGGCGAACTCAATCCGCTGACCGTGCGTTTCACAGACTTGCATAAGTGGGTGACGGAACTGCCTGACTTCGCCGATGATCCGAAGTCGTCATCGGAAAAGCACCTCGAAGCGATTCAGATGGTTTGGTATGAGGAATGGCAAGATGAGCATGGAGAGTAATTGACTCTGCGCTCCCGTCATCTCGTGTTTGCGTTGAGCCAATCTCCGCATCACAAGTAGCTCAGCCAGCCGCTGCGGTCGCGGCGTTTTTCCTCCGCGAACCAGATGCAAGGCAAGTAAAGTATCAATAGCACAAGAATCCACGTGATGTACACAAACGGCAAGCTGTAACCGTAGCTGTACGGCGCGGATGCGAATTGTGGCGGCGAGCGCAGCCACCAGAGCACGTCGCGATACGCCAGGTACGACGCGGCACACGCCAAGCCGTGTATCAACGGCAGGTGCAACAAGTAGAAGAACAGCGGCACGCGCCCGAATATCGTCACTCGCCGGGCGATTGGTCCCGGTTCGCGATCGAACACTGCCAAAGCAATGAATGCTGGGCCGAGTGTCATCAGCAGGTAGTCCAGGCTGGGCGGATACTTTTCGCAGTTGATGAACGACAAATAAGTCCAGATCATGTCGCGTGGCCACACGACCCATGGCTCGGGATCGCCATATCTGTTGATGTCGCGTATGACGACGAACGCCAAATTGGTCAAGCATCCTATCAGCACTAATATCTTTCGCCGCCGCAACCTGTCCATGCGCCAGATTGGACCCATTGCATATCCAAGGGCCATGACGCCGCACAATGGGACAATCTTGTATGGAGCCATAAAGCGAAAACCGTGACCCAACGGGATGAAAGTGTTTTCCCATTTGCTGTCGTGAAGAATCACCCAGATCCATTTGAATGGTCCGAGGATAGTTGCATCGACGTTGTCGGTTGCGTTGTGGCCGAAGATCAACACCAGCCCGAACGTCAGCACGCCCCAGCGCGGCAAGTAACACAATCCTGCGAGAATAACCATAGACCAGCCAATGACCCAAATGACCAGGCCCTGCGTAAGGCTGAAATCCCAGGAAAAGTAAAAGCTGACCCGCACAATTGTGAGCTCGAGCCACACCAGCCACAAGCCGCGGGTAAGCAGGAACCAGGCGAGTTGCAGCTTCGTCTTGCCGCGATCCTCGGCGAGTGAAGCCCCGACGCCCGCCAGGAAGATGAACACCGGGGCGCAGAAATGAGTGACCCAGCGGGTCAGGAAGTAAGCCGGGCTGACCACATTGAGATCTGTCGCATTCGCCCACAACATGTCGGAGAAGTAATCGCGCACGTGGTCGAGGGCCATCAGGATCATCACGGTGCCGCGCAGCACATCGATGGAGTAGAGCCGGG
>JANNLP010000350.1:0-6785 GCA_031396905.1 Gemmataceae bacterium | reverse complement strand
GGCCGACGGAGGGAGCGGGTTGCCTGTCTCAAACGAGCCTACGTCGGGTTTGATGCCTTCGGTGCGGTCAAAGCCCGGGCCGCGCTGGTCGGTAAACAGTCCGGCGGTGTTCGTGCCCATGTTGATGGCCGGGCTGCCTGCACCTGGAACGTGATACTTGGTGAGACCGCCCAGGGTATTACCCAAGGGTCCCAAGAGAGGGTCCACGCCGACCTGCGTACCGTTATTGGTCGTGATTGTCAGGCCGGCACCGTTGGAAATCAAGCTGACGTTGGCCGTGGTGATTTTGCCTGAAACGTCCGGCCCGGTGGTTGCCGTGTTGCTGCTGATGATCGTGCTGACGAGCGTGACCGACTCCGAGCCGTAGATGCAGGCCAGGCCGCCCCCCGACTTGGTGCCGGCGTTGTTGAAGGCGATGGTGCTGTTCTGAATCAGAACGGTACCGTAATGGACTGCGATGCCGCCGCCGCGGGAGTCCTTACCGCCGGAGTTAGTGCTATTACCGGAGATGGTGCTGTTGCGGATGATGGTTGGCGTGTTGAACAGATAAATGCCACCACCGCCCACGCCCGCCGTCACCGTGTTCGACTTATTGCCCGAGACCGTCGAGCGCTCCATCGCCAGGGTGCCGCCGATTGTGAAGTGAATGCCGCCGCCGTTGGAGCCGGCCGAGTTGTCCACGACCGTGGTGTCGCTGAAGATGAGGTTGTGATTGCCGTTGCCGAAAACGCCGACGCCGCCGCCCCGGGCGCTGCCATCGGTGGCCTTGTTGTTGCTGACGATGCAGGCGTTGAGCGTCAAGGTGCTGCCGCTGCCGTATACGGCGATGCCGCCGCCACCGAAGTTCGACTTGTTGCCCGTCACAACGACGTCAGTCAAAGTCGTGGAACTGACCGTGGCAATGCCACCGCCGCTCTGGAAAGTGTTTCCGCCAGTCACCGTCAGGCCGGTGATTGCAACCATCCCGGCGGTGATGTTGAACACTCGAGCCGTTGTAGCGAACGCCTGTGTGTTTTGCACCGTCAACTTGGCCGCGCCCGGGCCTTGGATGAAGACCGACTTGGAGACCGTTAGTTGCCCGGACGGCAGCGTGATCGGTCCAATCAGTGCGGCGTTGAAGTCGACTATGTCGGAGGTCCCGTAGCCCGAGCCGGTCGCCGTCACGTCCGCGTTGATGTTGGAACCAACGTTGATCGAATCGAGAGCCTCGCGGAGCGAAACCGTCCCATCCACGGCGACCGTATCCAGGTTGTTTGTGACCAAGATGGTCGCCGGCGTTATCCGGTTTTCCAGGGACCGGACAAAAAGGCGGGTTCGCAGTCGGCGGATCATGTCGCACTCCTGAAGGCCGGGACAAATCGTCTCGGCTAAGAGATAGTGCGAGAACGGCGGGTGGACTCCCAACCGAAATGGCCAGCGCATTGCGAATGGTCACGGTTTGGCGGGCGGCAGCTTCTTGCGCCACTCGGCCGCTTCGGCCAGATTGGATCGCTTCGCGTAAAGATTGGCAAGGTTGGAAATGTAACGTCGCGTCTGCGGATGATCCAGCCCGAGTTTCCGCTCCGCACCCGTCGCCGCCTCGAGCAACAATGGCACCGCCGCATCCAGCTTCCCTGCAGCCTGGTAGACTCGCGCTACATTGTTCAAGACCATAAACGTGTCGGGGTGGTCTGGCCCCAGCTTGGCCTTCGTAAGCTTGAGTGTTTCCTCATAGAGCGGCAAGGCCTGGTCCAACTTCCCCGCAGCTTCGAGGCCAAAGGCGAAGTTGTTCATGCTGGTCAGTGTGCGTGGGTGTTCCGCGCCCAGCTTCGCTTTCCGCAGCTTGAGCGTCTCCTCGTAAAGCGGCAGGGCCTCTTCGATCTTTCCAGCCCCCTGAAAGCCGAAGGCAAGATTGTTCATGCTGGAGAGCGTCTCCGGGTGGTCGCCTCCCATTTTGGCCTTCGTGTGCTTGAGGGTTTCTTCCAAAAGTGGCAGGGCACGGTCGAGCTTGCCGGCCGCTTGAAGGTCCACGGCGAGGTTGTTCATGCTGGTTAGCGTGTCGGGGTGATCGGGGCCCAGCTTGATCTTTCGCAGCTGGAGCGTTTCCTCGTGAAGAAGCAAAGCCCGATCCAGCTTCCCAACATCCTTGTAGCCCAACGCCAGATTACTCATGCTGGTAAGAGTGGAGGCGTGATCATGGCCCAGTTTCGCCTTCCGCAGCGTCAGCGCCTCCTCATACAGCGGTAAGGCCAGGTCCATTTTCCCGGCTACGTGGTAGCTCAACGCCAGATTGTTCATGCTGATCAGCGTATCCGGATGGTCGCGACCCAACTTCGCCTTGCGCAGTCTCAGCGCTTCCTCATGAAGCGGCACAGCCAAATCCGGTTTCCCGTCGCCCCGAAAACCAGCGGCTAAGTTGTTCATACTGGTGAGCGTGTCGGGGTGGTCGTCGCCCAATTTCGCCTTACGAAGTGCAAGGGTCTCCTGGTGGAGCGGTAGGGCCTGATTCATTTTCCCGGCATACTTGTAGGCCACGGCCAGATTGTTCATGGTCGTCAGAGTGTCGGCATGATCGGAACCCAGCGTGGCCGAACGCGTCTGGCGGGCCTTAAGGAATAGTTCGATCGCGGGTGCCGCCATGCCCAGATTCAACAGCGATTGGCCCAATCGGTTTTGCAGGCCGGCGACTAGCACCGGGTCGCCCACTGCCTCGCCTTCAAGCTGCTCGGCCGCTTTCGTGAGCAGGTCTCCCAGGATCGCCCGCAGTGGCCGGCCTTCTTTCTCTTCCGCCCGCGGATCGAGATTCTCAAAAACGGAGCTGAGCACCTCCATCCCTTTTTCGATTTGGACCAGTCGCTTGACAGCCGACTCCTTGGCCAGACGCTCACCCTCGGCGCGGTGCTCGGCACGAACCAACCCAATGGTCGTACCGACGACGCCAGCGACTAGCAAAAGCACCATGATGGATGCCGCGAGCACTGGCCTTCGATTGCGCCGCAAGAACTTCTTGAGTCGATAGGTCGTCGAAGGCGGCGATGCTTCCACCGGCTCTTCGCTGAGATAGCGGCCAATATCGCGAGCCAAACCGTTCGCCGTCGAGTACCGCCGCGACCGATCCTTGTCGAGACACTTCATCACGATCCAATCGAGTTCGCCCCGAATCAGCGATGTCAGTTTCCTGGGTTCAGTGCTTCGATTAGCGGCAATGCTCGGCAAGGCGTCGGCACTGCTCAAGCGCGTGCTGGGTGTTGGCGGGTCAACTTCGCGAATAATCCGCAAGATCTCGAGCATCGCCTCATTGGCAAATGTCCTCTTCTCAAACGGTGGCGAACCAGTGAGTAACTCATAAAGTAGGACGCCAAGTGAATAAATGTCAGCCCGTGTGTCCACGTCGAATTGATTCGGCTCGGCCTGTTCGGGGCTCATGTATTGAGGCGTGCCGACGATCGCCCCGAAATTCGTCTGCAGGGTCAAGTTGGTGAGTTCCACTCCCACCGCCTTGGCCACGCCGAAATCAATGACTTTGGGAACCGGTCGGTCATCAAACAAGCTGACCATCACGTTATTCGGCTTGATATCGCGGTGAATGATCCCCTTTTGATGAGCATGTTGAATCGCCTCGCAGACGGGGACAAAGAGTTCCAGCCGTTCGCGCGGCGACAGCCTGCGCTCATCGCAGAACTGAGTAATGGACTTGCCCAGGACCAGTTCCATGACGAAATAAGGTCGGGAATCGGGAATCGGGTGTCGGGTGTCGGGATTGCCGACATCTGCCCGACTCCCGGTGAGACCGGCATCAAGAATGCGAGCAATATTCGGATGATCCATGAGCGCCAGCGCCTGCCGCTCGGCTTCGAAACGCGCCAATACCTGTCGGGTGTCCATGCCCGACTTGATGATTTTCAGGGCGACTTGCCGCTTAACCGGTTGGCTCTGTTCGGCGAGAAAGACCGTACCCATGCCGCCTTCGCCGAGCTTTTTGAGCAGTTTGTAGGGACCGATGTTAGTGCCGATTAACTCCTCATCACTATCACCGACCGAAGTTAGAGCCGGATGCTCCATAAAGCTTGGGTCGCTTTCGACGACGCTGAGCAACGCCTCCAATCGGTTCAGCCGCTTGGCATCACCGTCGCATTCCTTTTCAAGATAAGCGCGACGCTCCTCGGGCACCGCCATGCGGCGTGCCGTAACAAAGATGGCTTTCTCGTCCGACTTGGTCACGACAGGCTCCGACATGATGATCCGTGCGCAAGACCCCAACTCCAGTGCGAGAACCGCGCGCGTTTTCCCAACCGCCGCGCCGTCGCGTCGCGTCAGTCCGACTCCATTTCGAGTCGTAGCCAGGATTTGGCGAATGCCCAGTCATTCTCAACGGTGGTGGTGGACACACCCAATACACCGGCGGTCTCCTCAATCGTCAAACCGGCGAAGAAACGAAGTTTGACAAGCTTGGCTTGACCCGGATCGTGCACTTCCAGGCGTTCCAGCGCTTCGTTGAGAGCGAGGATGTCAAGGTTGGGTGCGGCGATGGCCAATTGAATGTTGGCAACATCGTGCCGCTGGAATTCGCCCCCGGCTTTCAGGCTCGCCTTGTGCCGCGCCCGATCCACGAGTATCCGCCGCATCGCTTCGGCCGCTGCGCCAAAGAAGTGACCCCGGCTATTCCAATGTCGATTTGGTTCGCTGCCAATTAGGCGCAGATACGCTTCGTGAACCAGAGCCGTGGCTTCGAGCGTCTGGCCCGGCGCTTCGTGCGCCATTTTGCTGGCCGCCAATTGGCGCAGCTCCGCGTAAACCAGCGGCAACAATTGTTCGGCAGCGCGCGACTCACCTTGCTCAATCGCGGTAAGAATTCGCGTCAGATCGCTCATAGACGACAGTATACACGCCGGCTTCGACGGTCATGCCGCAAAACGGCCATTGTTGTAGGGTGGGTCGAGTCTTCGAGACCCACCATCAACGTGGTCAAATCGACGATCCGAACCGCAGGCGGAACTGGATGAAGTCGCCGGCGGACACCGAAATGTCGTTGTCGAAATCAAAGATCGGCGAACTACCGCCGAGTGCGAGGCGGAATTGGATGAAATCGTTTGCGGCGACCGTACCGTCTCCGTCGGCATCGCCGAACAGGCGGAAGAGACCGTTGACGGGTAAACCGACCAACGCAAAGTCATCGCCGGCTATGCCATTTCCATCGCCATCAAATCCGTCGGCACCGATTTGACTGGCCAGGACCTTCAAAGTGTAAAGACCATCGGAAAGCGATTTGCCATTGACTGCACCACCGGTGATGGTCAATGCGACATCATTGCCACTGACAGACGCGGCCAGATTCACGGTCGCCGAGTCTTTGCTTCGAGAAAGTGCGAAAGCAGCGACCGGATTGCCGGTGAAAACCACTGTGCTGTCAAAAGTGACTTTGATCTGCGTGACCATGGATCGTTGAATAGCGCCATCGCCGACAACCACGTTGGCCACTTTCGCCGCCGGCTGCAACTCGAACGCGCCGATATCTGTAGTGCCGACAGCTCGTGGAAGTCCCCGCTGATCGGAGGTTGACACCAACGCGTTGTTTCCGACATTCAGCGCCGCACTGCCGGGCAACAACGCGTGCGTCTGGGTCGGCCCGCCGTTATCGGCGAGAGGTCCAAGTTTGAGGTTCGCGCCGAAGGGGAGGTTGCCGGTGCCGGTGAACGAAGTAAATCCGGCGTTCGAGCCGACGGCACTGAAGTTCGCCGTCACGGCGATGCCGCCGCTATAGATATCGGGTGAACCGCCGCTATTACCGCTGACGATGCTGCTTTCCAATGTAATGCCAGGGGTACTAAGTGTCACCCGATAGATGCCGCCGCCACCACCTGTCGCCACGTTGGCCGTCACTGTGCTATTGCGGATGGTAATGCCGCTACCGGGCGCACCGCGGAAATAGAAGGCGTTAAAGGGGTCGGGAGTCTTTGATTACGGGAAAATTGTGGTCGGGAGTTGTTGAATGACCCCCTTGCAAAGACTCCCGACCCCTTTTCTGGCATCAACGTTACGCTCGGTTCGGGCGTTCAGTCTTTGCACCTTTCGGACGACGGCGCGAATCCCATTCAAGTCGACTGGATCAAGTTCGCACCGGTGGAACTGAGCCTGGCGGGGAATTTGACGCCACCTAGCACGCAGGGCACATCGGCGACTCAGGTGGGCACGCGATTCGGCGTCAACGTCATTGGCTATGTGGACGCTCTGCGCTATTACGTGAATTCCGCAGAACACAAAGCCACGACCGAAAATGTCAATCTCACGCACACCGTCAAGCTCTGGCGCATCACTCCATACACGGGCACCGACACAACGCATCCGCCGGAAGTGCATACGCTCTTGTGGGAGTCTGCTCCCGCCAATCCAACCAACGTCGGCTGGAACACCGTTTCGTTGCCGACATCACAGTTGCTTGAACCGGGACTTTATCTGGTTTCGACCAATGTTAACGTATCGTACAACTATTCGACGCTGGCATACATTGGATTGCCGCAGCCGAGTCTTTTGACCCTGGTGGCGGGGGTTTATTGGAATTCAAACAACTCGCCAAACGCGCCGCCGGACGCGTTGGGAGGTGCGTTTTATTGGATCGACGTACTTTTCCGCCCAATGTACTAGTCCGTGCTGTTTTCGTATGAAGGGGGCAGCCTGGGTTTCCCGGATTCGGTTGAACGATGGATCGCTTCGCATGGCGTCATGAGGACGATACTTTGACCGGAGAAGAAAGGTTGGCAGTCGACATGAATTACAATGCAAGACAACGGATGGCGATTTGCCAATTG
>JANNLP010000343.1:0-3045 GCA_031396905.1 Gemmataceae bacterium | reverse complement strand
GGCGGTCGGGCTAGTGAAATTCGCGAGTGGAAGTTGCATGATAGTCACCTCATTGCGGACGTTACAGTAATAGTCCGGCCACTGTCAAACTACACGGATATACACTGCCTGTCAAACTGGCTCAGCAGGCTCGGTGAACTTGGGTGCGGTCGGTTCGATTCGTTTGAGTTTGCGTGGCATCGGTGCCGTCGGCTCGAAGTCAACGCCGCGAAATGCGCTGCTAAACTCGCTTTCCACACCCCGCAGGCTGTTCTTGAACTCCATGATGGTCTTGCCGACGGAACGGCCGACTTCCGGCAACCGCTTGCCGAAAAACAGCACGCCCAAGACGAGCAGCACCAACATTTCTTGTGTGCCAAGACCCAGCATGAAGCGCGAATCCTCTATGACGTCAAAGCACGTCGAGCTTACGCTTCGACGCTCGCCTGCCCATTCAGTCTACCTTGATTCAACCCTCAATCAAGTTTTCCGGTTTCGCGTTGATCTTGCCCAGATCACCTGGATTGGGTACTTGATGATGGGTTGGTGCGCTGTGTCACGGAGGATAGGCCATGCGGCTTTGGCTGATAATCGTCTCATCGCTTGCGATGACAGCCTTCGTCGCGTTGGTGTTGCCGGTGCAAGCGCAGAACCGGCAGTCACCATATTATGCTCCGCCACCAGATAATCGCACGGAAACTGCGGCGGACGATCCTTTTCCTTATCCGCCCGAAATGATCGGCGTGGAGCTGCTTAAACAAACCGCGACCGATGCGCATCAGAAAAGCGCGGGCTGCATCAACTGCCATCAGAGCGTCGGCGATCCGCATTTCAAAGATACGTTGCGGCTTGGGTGTACCGACTGTCACGGTGGCGATGCCACGACAAGTGAAAAGTGCGATGCCCACGCACGGCCGCGCTTTCCCGACGCATGGACCAATTCGGGCAATCCCGTGAGGTCGTACGCGCTGCTCAATCACGAGTCGCCGGAGTATGTGCGCTTCGTCAATCCCGGCGATTTGCGCGTGGCTCACATCTGTTGCGGCACGGTCGGTTGCCACTCCAATGAAGTCCATACCAACCGCAAACAGATCATGACCAGCGGCGCGATGCTGTGGGGCGCCGCACTCTACAACAACGGCTCGGTGCCGTACAAGCGTGCCCGGCATGGCGAGTTTTACAGCATGAACGGGACGCCGCTGCGGGCTGTTACCGTGCCCGCGCCCACAGAAGAAGAATTTGCCCGGCGTGGCGTCGTGCCGTTCATGGACCCCCTGCCCCGCTATGAAATGTCGCAGCCCGGCAACATTCTGCGCCAGTTCGAGCGTGGCGGCCGCTTCCGCCCGGAGACGGGAATCCCGGAACGTGAAGAAGACCCGGGCAAGCCGCGAACCAAGCTCTCTGACCGTGGTCTCGGCACGCAGAATCGCACCGATCCGGTGCTGGTCAGCCTCAATAAGACACGGCTGTTCGACAACTTGAACTTCCTTGGCACCAACGATCACCCAGGTGATTACCGTTCGTCAGGATGTTCGGCATGTCACGTCGTCTATGCCAATGATCGTTCACCGGTGCATTCCGGGCCGTTCGCAAAGCATGGCCATCGCGGCACAGCCGGCGCTTCGCAGGATCCGACGATTCCCAAGGATGAGCCTGGGCATCCGATTGAACACCGCTTTACGACAGGTGTGCCAACCAGCCAGTGCATCACCTGCCATGTGCATCCCGGCACAACGGTGATGAACAGCTTCTGCGGCTTCATGTGGTGGGACGAGGAGACCGAAGGCCAGCACATGTATCCGAAGAAGGAGAAGAAACTCTCGGCAGAAGATTTCGTCCGCGCGCAGATGAACAATCCCGACGAGGCGGCCGCCAAAGGTAACTGGTCGGATCCGGAGTTTTTGGCCAACGTGACTGATCTGAACCCAAAAATGTCGAAGACGCAGTTCGCCGACTTTCACAGCCATGGCTGGGTATTTCGTGCGGTTTACAAGCATGATCGTCAGGGGCGGCTGCTTGACCATCGCGGCGAAAAAGTCGGGCAGGTGACGCCGAGCCACTTACAAGCCGCGATGGAATGGCCGGTGCAGTCGAAGCGGATTTATCGCGATGATCATGATGCTCAGGCTCTGCTTGAAGCCGAGGAACGATTCAAGAAATCGCGGGACGGCATCCCTGTGCACATGATGGACATTCATCTTGAAAAGGGCATGCACTGTGTGGATTGCCACTTCGCCCAGGACATGCACGGCAACGGCCGGTTGCACATGGAAGTGCGGGCCGCCTGCGAAATTCAGTGCATCGATTGCCACGGGTCGGCGACCGCGCGGGCAAACCTCCGCACCAGTGGTCCCGCTGCGTATACATCATCAACGCAAGGTGGCCGTGACCTCAAAGCGATGCGCACTCCCTTCGGCAAGCCGCGCTTCGAGGTGGAAGGCGACCGCGTGGTGCAGAACTCGATGGTCGAGAAAGGCACTCGGTGGGAGGTGAAACAAGTTCGCGACACGCTGGACCCGAAGCATCAGCATTACAACGAGAAGGCACGGCTGGCAAAGACAGTACGGATGGAGAATGGCGAAATGGTTTGGGGCGATACGCCTGCCGACGGCTCATGCAACTATGCCCACGCCAACAGCAACATGCACTGCATCGCCTGCCATTCGTCATGGAATCCCAGTTGCTACGGCTGTCATTTGCCGCAAAGGGCCAACCTGAAAATGCCGCATCTGCACTGGGACGGCGACGTCAACCGCAACTACACGTCTTACTGCTTCCAGACGTTGCGCGACGATGTCTACATGCTGGCCCGCGACGGCGACGTGACCGGCAACCGCATCAGCCCAGCACGGTCGTCATGTGCCGTGCATGTCGGCTCTTACAACAACAACCGCGAGTCCATTTACGTACAGCAGCAGACTGTATCGGCCGAGGGCGCTTCGGGCATTGCCTTCAGCACCAACGTGCCACACACGGTGCGTGGAGCGGGCAAGTTCGAAACCCGGCAATGTACCGATTGCCATGTATCAAAGGACAACGACAACAACGCGTGGATGGCGCAGTTGC
>JANNLP010000342.1:0-2628 GCA_031396905.1 Gemmataceae bacterium | reverse complement strand
CTACGCCGCGATGCGTTCGCTTTGCTTTCCGTAGTTTACGCCACCTGGCCTCGCGACGCCACTGTCTGCCTTTCTACTATAACTGGCACCGGGTTTGCGACCATACCATTTGAGAACTGAGTTGCCCATTTTTCCTCCGGGAGATACAAGATGGTACTCAACATTGAATCACTGGGACGCAGGCTGGGAATGATGATCTTCGCTACGGCCATGGTGGCTCCGACACCTGCGCGGCCGGCATCGCGCGTCGAACCGGACAGCCAATCACTAAAAGGTAAACGGGTGGCCATTCTCGTCACCGATGGCTTCGAACAATCCGAATTGGTTCAGCCCCGAAAGGCACTCGACGAAGCCGGCGCGAAAACGACGCTGGTGTCGCCGCAAGCCGGTCAGGTTCGCGGGTGGAGAAACACCGACTGGGGCGACCGATTCAATGTCGATGTCGTGTTGGACGAAGCGAAACTCGATCAGTTTGATGCTCTCGTGCTACCGGGTGGCGTGTTCAATCCCGACAAGTTGCGGACTTTGCCGAAGGCCGTCGCATTTGTGCGCGGCTTTATCGATGCCAGTAAACCCGTCGCAGCGATTTGCCATGGGCCGTGGACGCTCGTGGAGGCGGATGCCGTGCGTGGCCGGCGGCTTACGTCATGGCCATCGTTAAAGACCGATATCAAGAATGCGGGTGGTACCTGGGAGGACGCAGAAGTAGTCGTGGACAAAGGTCTGGTAACAAGTCGGAAGCCGGATGACATACCAGCCTTTAATCGCCGTATGATCGAAGAATTCGCCAAGACGACCAATAAACTTCAACCGTCCACACGTTAATTTCGGTGTAAAAAAAGAACGTCCGCGTGGAGTTGGACGAAACCCCACGCGGACGTTCTTTGACGTTAGTTAGCATTAGCGATCAGTTTTATCCGCACGACGTAGGACGATCGTGCAATTCGATTTCGTATGCGGCGTGGCCGTGAATTGTCCGTCGATCTTGAGCGAAGTCCGTTCGCCATCAGGGCGGACACTCGTCGTGGTCGCAGGAGTATCGTGCAAACAAATGGCGAGAATATCTTTGGTCAAGACATAGACGCCCATCCTGGTCTTTTCGACCGTTCCGCGTTCATTCATTTCCATCACGCGAATGGTGGCCTGGGGTCCGAATTCAAGCCGCATCGTTTTCATGTCATGCTTGGAGTCAGAATTGCAAGTCACAGTATTATTGGCGATAGTTGCCGTCATTTTCTTGGCATCTGGCATCGGTTGCCCTTCTTTTTCCGCACTCAGAACGCTCCAGTTACCGTCAAGCGAAAACTTCGGCGTGGCATCTCGGTCCCCTGGCTTCGGTGGTGATGTTGGATCCTGTTGCGGCGCGACGAACAAGGCACAAACCAGCAATCCGTACATGGTGATCTCCTGTCGCCGGGAAGTGGATTGCCATGACTGACCCCGGCCATCAAGCGGGTCACGACAAGTAAAAGATCACCGGCGCCCCCATGACGCCGGTGATCGTCGAAATGCAGATCGCAGTCATTTGGCTTCTGAGGGAAGCGGCCTTGGCTCGGTGAAGCCAGATCCGTCCGTTAGTTTCATCGCTTGCCATCGCTGCACGATCAAACACTCCAGCATTATCTCATGCAACGACTGTGCCGAAGTTTCCGAGGCTCAACTGAATTGACCAGCGCTTTGCCGAAATGCGGGAACCGAGAAAAAAAACGACAATCCTGTTCGTTCCGCATTGAGTCGTGGAAAAGCCATGCTCAACTCGAGCGGAGAAATGCTCATGGAATCGCGCACCAATCAACAATGGCTGCTTCAACCCTTGATCAACAGTTGATCCAAAATGGCGACATGTTGGCGTGTCGGCGGCAACAACACCGAACTGATTAACTTGCGGCACGCAGGCCCGAGGTTGTCGTCGCGCAACGCTCCTTCGTATTCGTCTACGCCCAACTCCTCGCCCTGCTTCAAGATATTAATGGCCGCGGTATTACCGAACAGCTTGGCGGTTCCTTCGATGGCCGCTGCAAACGCTCCCCAAGCGCCTGAGGTGATCGCCGGCTTGCCGCCGAGGTGGTAAATGTGATTCATAATGGCCGACTTTGCCGCCATATGATCATCGTGGATTTGATCGAGGCGAACTTCCTCGACCCCGTTTTTTACCTTGGCGAGCGCTTGGTTATAGGTTTCAATCGCCGCAAGTTCCCCGCGAAGAAACTGATTGAATCGCGCCACTGCGGCGTCGTTGCTTTCCGGCATATTCGTTTCCTGTTTTGTGAGAGATAAGTGTCCACTCTTAGCTTTGTTGCCGTTCCTCAGTCGACTACGATTTGCGCATCAGTTTTTTCCCGCAACATTCGAATCGAACTTTGCGGACATCACGACATCCACAATCGGCCAGGATTTCAATTTCCATACCGCAAACGGTGCACGCGTACCGATCGCCGAATTGTGGCGGCATCGACAGCGTCCGCCTACTTTGAATAAGCTGGAGCGCCGTGCGGTAGCCGAACACCGGCAGCGGTGTTCGGACAAACTCGGCCAGGCCGTCGGGGGTATAGACGCGCAGCCCGAGATCGACGATGTCACGCAGCCTGGCCATCTGGGCGCGCTGGTGCGGGCTCACTGGTAGCCTGC
>JANNLP010000328.1:0-5356 GCA_031396905.1 Gemmataceae bacterium | reverse complement strand
CTCGCACCATGTCGTTGAGCAAGGTCGTCGAGGAGATCAAGAAAGAGTCTTCGAAATGGGCGAAGCAGAACATCCATCCAAACTTCTTTTGGCAAAACGGCTACGGTGCCTTTTCAGTTAGTCCATCCAATGTACCGAAGGTGAAGATCTATATCGACGACCAGGAACAACATCACGCGACGATGACATTTCAGGACGAGTTCCGCGAATTACTCCGGCGTCACGGCATTGAATGGGATGAACGATATGTTTGGGATTAGGGCGAAGGTCGCGGAGGTCCCAGCCCTTCAGGCTGGTCAATTATGGCGCGTCTTACCCAGGGCGTTGCCCTGGGCTGAGAACTCTCAGCCCTTTGGGCTGAAGAACGGCCGCGATCGACGCAAGTGATTTAGTTAGTCGCTGATTTAGTTAGTCGCGCACATTTCGCAATGCACTGGTTCGTCGTATTCAGGCCAATGGCCTGACAGTTCTCAGCCTAGGGCAACGCCCTAGGTCCATGCCGTCAATTGCATCAGCCTGAAGGGCTGAGACTTTGACATGACCATCTCCCAGCCCTTCAGGCTGGTGAATTATGGCGCGTCCTACCCAGGGCGTTGCCCTGGGCTGAGAACTCTCAGCGTTTGGGCTGAATGCAGCATCAATGCGGCTCGGTTTGGTAATGACACGGGCAGTACTACGGCTCGGCCCGTCGGCATCGGCAATACCATCGCGCGAGCAGCCATGAGATGAGTAACAAGGGCAAACTCTCGACCATGACTGCGAAGGGATACACTGTCGGGCCGAAGATGGAATACGCCATTCGCCGACGCTCGCTTGGGCCGTCTAAACGTTCGATGGGTGGCAGATCCACGCCGTCGGCGTATTGGCGCACGTACTTCCAAATCTGATTCTTGATGGCTTCGGCCTCGGCCGGGTCGAAGTCGTCCATTCTCGTGACGTATTCAAGTACTCGTTCGGGCGTGACGGGAAAGCGCACGTTGTAAGCCTCATCGTAATAGCCGCTCATTCCCGGAAGATTCACATTGAGATCGTAAATCTTGCGTTGTTTGCCGGTGTAAACGAAATGCAGGTGCGTAATAGCGGATTGTTGTGGATTGCCCCAGCCGCGAAACGTCATGTGGAACCGGGCGTTGCCCCCGTGCGAGTCGGTCCGGCTGGTGGTAACGTCCTCGCCGGCGACTAGGTAACACATCGATGGAATACGCGCGGCAATGGCCCCTCCCAGCGGCCAACAAGGCGCCAATAATAGGAACCCAATGGGGATGAGGATACCAAAAGGATGCCAGCAAAATGGTCGTCGCTCTTCGTGTTTTTCCTGCCGCAGCGATGAAACTCCCACGGCTGCCGCGGCAATGAGCACGACGACGGCCTGGATAATCAATGGGACGAACGCCAGCCCAAAAAAAATTGGAAGCGCCGTTGGATACCATTCGGTTAACTGCCAATAGGTCCCGACAAATCCAAGAAATGCCAATGATGGAAAGAACGTCAACGCAGTGTGTTTGGCGATCATGAATAGTCACCTTGGCTCGTCACAGGCATGTTAGCGACCGCGGTCGTTGAGGAATACAACTGAGGCACGCCCCACGCCAGCACATTGCCAAATCCGCCGCGCCCGCATCCGCGTAGTTACTGGTAGAGCTATTCGCTCTTCCGATTCCCTTTGCGCGAGGCTGAAGTCGTGGATCAACTACTTGCGGTCGGGGGCAAGGGGCCGAGCGTTGTTGAGTTGCAGAAGCTGTTGAATCAGAAGCTTGGGCCTCAGGTGGCGCTGAATCCGGACGGGCAATATGGGGCGAAGACCAAGAGCGCGGTTAACAAGTTTCAGGAGGTCGGGCGGTCGGGGGTATTGCCCTAGGATTACGCGGCAATCCGCCATCCGCGGCCTTCGAGAATGCCCGCGATGGCTCTAGGCTGCCCGCGGTGCGATTCTCAGGCGCTGACCCCGTTCGGCGGCCGCTCCATTTTGGACGGCAAGAGAAAACGTCGCTGTGAGGGCTGTGGCGCGATCCTTGGGCCGCCGCGGAATCGCGCGGCTCTCGGCTTTTTTTTCGTTCTCGCAGTCGCCGTGACAGCACTGTGTGTCCCAACAGCTTGGGATATCGCAACCGGGCAGTTCAACTGGAATGGCGTAGAAGAGCACAAGCCAAGCGCAATTCTCGTATTCGTCGGCTGTCTTGTTGGCCCCGCCGTGATCGCGCTGACGACCATGTGCCTGACGCGCGAAATGCCGAGACGCCTACCTTAGGCGTTGCGCAAAGCGGTCGGGTCTGGAGACCACGACCGCAGCGCGTTTCGGGGACACGACCGCCGCGCTGCGGTGAAGGCTTTGTGAACTTTTCGATAGAAGTCGGGCATTTCGTTGGACGGGGTTGGCTTTGGCGCAATAGAACCAACTTCGACCCGCGCAACTTCAATCTATTTGAGTGATCTGCCATGTCCGCCAACGGTCAACCGGCGTTTCAGGTGCGCAACATTGTTTTGCCGGTGCTGGTGCTGGCGTTGCCGGTGCTGGCTTATTGCGGCTGGGTGTATCAGCAGGCGAAGGAGCAGGAAAAGCCGGTCGGCGAGTCATCGCTGACCAGTTATCTCAAGCGGATCACGGCGGTGGACAAGCTGGCCGACAAGTTTGTCGATACGAATGGCGATCTGGTGGCCGACGGGCCGAAGAACGCCGCCGATCGCATCGACCCATCCGAGTTGGTGTTCTGCCCGGGCACCATCAGCGCGGAAGAGTCGGAAGCGGATTGGCGCGAATTCATGGATCACCTGGCGAAGGTCACGGGCAAGAAGGTGACCTTTGCGGCGGGGAAATCTCCTGAAGAAATGCTCGATCAGGTGGCGGGCGGCAAGATCCATGTCACATCGTTCAGCACAGGCACGGTGCCGACGGCGGTGAACAAAGCGGGTTTTGTGCCGGCCGTGGCGCTGACGGGCGCGGATGGTTCCAGCAATTATGCGATGGAAGTGATCGTGGCGGCGAAATCGACTTTGAAAGCGCCGGCCGACCTGAAAGGGAAGAAGCTGGCCATCACCACGGGTAGCTCGCATTCGGGTTGCAAAGCGCCGCTGATCGTGTTGAATGACGAGTTCCATTTGCGACCGGGTGACGACTATCAATACGTGGTGTCGGGCAGCCACCCGGCATCGATCCGCATGGTGGCCGACGGTCACGCCGACGCCGCCGCCGTGGCCGCCGACGTATTTGCCGATGCAACTGCCGAGGGCCAACTGCTGAAGGCCAGCCAATTTCGCACTGTGTACAAGTCGAAGACATTTCCGAAGGGAGCGTGGGGTTGCACGTGCCTGCTACCGCCGGAATTGGTCGCCAAGGTGCGCGAAGCCTACGTGACGTTTCCATTCGAAAGCTCGAAGCTGGCTGAGAAGTTCAGAGGATCGAAAGCCGTGAAGTTCGCACCGGTGGATTACAAGAAAGACTGGTCATTCGTTCGGGAAATCGATGCCAAGGTATTGGCGTGGAAGTAGCAGACGCGGCGAGTTAGTCTTGCGGCCCTCCGAGCCGTTGGGAGCCTGTGTCTTAGCGGCACACGACGGGCAGACAGTCGGTATCGGCATGGCGGCACCTCAGATGCTGGCCAACACCTTCGGGCAAACACATGCAAAAAGCTTATCTAACGGTTGATGCGTCGGCGCGGGCTGCGCCTTTGTAAGACAAATTGAATCGTCTAGGCGAAATCGTTCCGAGATTCCAACCGGGGCGGCGAACAACAAGGTAAGGCGCGGGCCTGCCCTGGCGGTCGGCCCAACAAAAAAACGAGGAAACAACAGTCGTGTACGCCGCCGTGACGGACACACTCGGGCCAGTGTTCGCCAAGGAGGCGGTGGAAATTGCCCGCCGTAAGAGGTTCTACGTCAACCGCTGCCTGTGTGGCCTCGTCATGCTGGCCATCGTGCTTGGCTTCGCCGCGGAATACGACGGCCGACTAAGCACCAACGACGCACAATCGCGGCGCGTCATGGCGCGGGCGGCGTCCGAACTGTTTATCGCAGCCAGTGTCATTCAATTCGCTGCGGTGTTTGCACTTGTGCCGTTATTCACTTGCGCCGTCATTGCTGGCGAGCGTGAGACCCACACCCTCGAATTACTATTCACCACAACGTTGCGCGACCGCCAGATTGTCGTGAGCAAGCTCGCGAGCCGGGTCGTGACCATGGCGATGCTGGTCTTGTCGATGCTGCCGGTCCACAGCATTGCGATGTTCTTGGGCGGCGTGGACCCCGAGGCCGTATGGCGGTCGATGGCCGTCACGCTGTTAGCAACTCTGTTCGTTGGTGCCCATGGCATTTACTTCTCGACCGTCACGCGCAGCCCGCTGGGTGCGCTGGTGCGAACATACTGGTGGCTGGGGCTTGGTCTCGTTGCTGTCCCCGGGGCGTTGAGCCTCATTGCTTCTCACTTGCCGGCATGGTTCGGGCTGACCATGGATGTCATCGTCGGGACGCTGGCGATGATCAACCCCATTGTGTTGTTTGCGGTCTCAATCGGAGAGACGATGCAGGCCCGACTGACCTCGGCATTCGGCGAGTGGATAGTCGCGTATGGGTTTGTGTTGCCAACTGCGTGGTCGGCATTCCTGATTTACCGTTCGGTACGACTCCTCCGACGCGAACCAGCAACATTTGGGCTGTTCGCCTGGGTCCGCACACTGGTCGCACGAGTAGTTCGCATTCGCGCCGTGGCGATGCTGTGGTCTCGACTTTGTACACTTGCTGCGCGAGCAACAGCCATCCGGCCAATTCGATTCGCGGGCGTAGTGCGCGGCTCGATTGCCGCCAGCAACCCGCTCTGGGTCCGCGCGAAACGGACGGCTGTTTACGACCGTGATGGGCACATCCGCCGCGTCCAAATCGGCGGCTGGGCACTCGCCGCATTCTTTTTCTTCTTCCTCCTCATTTTTGAACCGAGGGGACTGAGAGACGAAGAGGTGTCAATCGGGTTCGGCGCCTTTGCCTGGGCTGGAGTCGCGCTGCTGGCCGTCTTGCTGGCCGGCGCAAGCCTGGTGGGCGACCGCAAGCGCGGGTGGCTCGACTTGGTGTTGGTCACGCCCCTGACCGGACGTGAGATCATTGATGGAACTCTATTCGCCGTCTGGGAACATATCCGGCGCATTTATTGGTTGCCGATAGTCCTGGCTCTGGTTTTTTGCTTGACCACCGCATCGCATCTGCACGGCGCGGTTGCGTCAGTCATCACGGCGACCCTCTTCCTGGCTCTGATTGTCCTCTATGGCGTTGCCTTTTCACTCAGCGCTCGCAGTCTCAGTGCGGGACTTGCGGCCGCGTTTGCCTTTCCTATCACGGTCAACGTTGGAACGGCCATCCTGATCGGCGTTTT
>JANNLP010000322.1:0-4917 GCA_031396905.1 Gemmataceae bacterium | reverse complement strand
CGACGCCGATCCCAGCCAATCCGCTGGCGGTTCGGGCACCTCACTTCGCGGCCAAAGCCCAACGGATCGTGTCCATTTTCCTCGACGGCGGCCCCAGCCATATCGATATGTTTGACCCGAAACCCGAGTTGAACAAACGCGCCGGCAGCCTACTTCCAGACAGCATCAAAGATGGCCAGGGCATGGGCGAAGCCAAGCTGGTCGCCTCGAAACGCAAGTTTGCTAAGCATGGTCAAAGCGGCATCGAGCTGTCCGATTGGTTTCCCAACCTGGCCACTGTGGCCGATGAGTTGGCGATTGTGCGTTCGTGTCATGCCGATAGCCCGGAACATGTCCAAGCCATCCGGCAAATGCACACCGGCGTCACGCTGACCGGCAAAGCGAGCATTGGCGCTTGGTCCGTGTATGGCCTTGGCTCTCCCAGTCAGGATTTGCCGGGTTTCGTTGTCATGACCGATGGCGGCGAACCGACCGGCGGCAATGCCAATTGGGGTCCGGGCATCCTACCGGCGGCGTTTCAAGGCACGCCGTTCCGCGCTGGGCCGAACCCCGTGCCGCATCTGAACCCGCCGCCGGGTGTCACCGCGGCGAAGCAACGGGTGAAGCTCGATCTCATTCGTGACTTGAATCAGGAACATTTGAAGGAACACGCTGGCGACGATGCGTTGTCCGCCCGCATTCACGCTTACGAGGTCGCGTTCCGCATGCAGTCGGCCGCACCCAAAGTCGCCGATGTCAAGGAAGAAACCGAAGCGACGCGAACTGCCTATGGATTGGATCGCCCGGGCAGTGCGGAGTTCGGGCGGCGCTGTCTCACGGCGCGGCGACTGTTGGAAAAGGGTGTGCGCTTTGTCCAAATATACTGTGGTGCGGGCGCCCGCTGGGATTCGCACGCCGACCTCGATGCGAATCATGGACAACTGTGCGCGCGACTCGATCAACCAGTTGCGGCACTCATCAGCGATCTGAAGCGTCGCGGTATGTTGGACTCCACGCTAGTCATGGTCAATGGCGAATTCGGCCGGACGCCGACCGGGGTCAGCGGCACCGGCCGTGATCACAACCCATACGGTTTCAGCACCGTGTTCGCCGGCGGTGGTATCAAGGGTGGCACGACCATTGGCGCGACCGATGAGTTTGGCTTAAAGGCCGTGGTTGATCCAGTTCATGTTCACGACTTGCACGCCACGATTTTGCATCTGCTCGGCTTCGAGCACAGCCGACTGACCTATGTTCACAGTGGCCGACTGGAACGACTCACCGGCAACTCTGGTAATGTGGTCAAAGGGCTGCTGGCCTAAAATTAAGCCGCGGCACGCAGTTTGCGCAGGCGGTCCCGTTGTTCGCTAAGCTCGCGCAAAAGGGCCGGCAGGAATACTAAAGCCGCCGTCATGCATGTCGTCACACCCAGCGCCAACACAAATCCAAGGCCGGCCAAGCCTCGATGGCTGCTGATCATTAGCGCGCCGAATCCTAACACGGTTGTGAGCGCTGACACGGCAATTCCTTTGCCCGTTGTCGCGGCCAAGGTGTAGCGCCTACGGCGGCGGGCGCGGAAGTCGTGCAATACGTGGACGCCGTTGTCCACACCGCACCCGACGATCAACGGTAGCGCGATCATGTTCGCAGGGTTGAGCGATTGCCCGGTCAGAACCATAATGCCTAACAACCATATCACGCCGGCAACCAACGGCACCATCGCGATCACCGTGTGCTTGAAGGAACGGAAGTCCAACGCCAGCACCCCGACAATTACAAAAAACGCATAAACTCCAGCCCAGGCGAATCCATTCTGCATTGACTTCAAGCCTTCGAGCGTACCGAAGGGTTTGCCTGTCGCCTCAGGGTCGATGGATCGAATCTGGGTCACGAAATGTTCGAGCGGCGCCATATCCCAAAGATCTTCTTTGGCATACGCTTCGACGAGAAACTTTTTGCTGGTGCCGACGTAGCGATCACGCAATGGTCCCGGCAGGTCGGCGAGTGTGATTGGCTGCGGCGTCGATACGCCGCGCAACCGGTGGAGATCGGCGATTAAGTCAGCGGCGAGTCGGCGCTCAAATTCATGCAACCGAGCCTGCGCGTCAATCGGCACGACAAACGCGCGATGGTCACGCAACTGCTCCAGCGAGGCGACCAGGTCACGTAACACCGGTTGCCGGCTGATCGGCGCTTGCGGCTTCAATGCTCCCAGCAAGAGCGTCGCCTCCTTTTGCGCTTCGCGAGCCGGCGGCGTAAATGGCGCAATGTTGTGATCAAGTGCCGGCAGATGAGCTAACTTCCGATGCACATCGGCAATTAGTGGCAGCTTCTTATCCTGTTCGCCGGGCACCAACGACGCCACTTCGACGACACGACTCACGCCGGGCAGTTGTTCGTAGCGGGCCTTTAGCGCAAGCGCGTCGTCGGCTGTGGCGCAGATACTACAGGAATGCCAGCTTGCTCCGGCGGTGGCCGCGATCAACTCGCGCTCCCACTTCACGGATTCCAAACCGTCAGCTTGCATGTTCAAGAGATTGTGGTCATAGTTGATTCGCCAGCCACACCCCACGGCGATCAGTGTCATCACGGCCGCACAGGTTAGCACCAACCGCGGGCGGCGTGCCAACACCGGCAACCACGCTGACTCTTGCTTCGATGGCTTGTACACCGGCCGACTCGCACCATCGTTGTCGACTACGGCGAGTGGAGCAAGCAAGCCCCGGCGATCGGTTAATCGGATCAAGGCCGGTAACACCGTGAAGCAGGCGAAGCAGCAGAACAGTACACCGCAGCCGGCGATCCAACCCAACTCGGCCACCGCGCGGAAGTCTGCGAACATCGTGGCGAAGAACGCCAGTGCCGTCGCAGTACAGGCCGTAAATAAGCTCGGACCGACTTCCGCGGCGGTGTCCCGTGTAGCGGTCGTTGGATCATCGCCAGCTCGCCGCCGTTGTTCGTAATGCGTCACCCACATCACGCCGTAGTCGCCGAGACCAATGAGCATAACCGCGAAAGCGGCCGAGAGGATGTTGAGATGCCCGACCGTCAGCGTTAACCAACCCATCGCCCAGGCGGTGCCCATAAGCAGTGTGGACATTGTCAACAATGGGTAGCGATACCCGCGATAGACCAGACAGTAGAGCAGGGCCGTTCCGCCGAATGCCAGCCATCCTGCCAGCGTGGTATCGCGCTGCGAGGCGGCCATCTCATCCGTTTCGAGCGCGGGCAGCCCGGTCACACCAATCTGCAAGTCTGGATAACGTACTCGCGTTTCATTCACAATCGCTCGAAGCGCTTCGACTCCGGCCTGCGCGGGAGTAAACGAGTTCGCATCCTTGACGGGTCGGGCGAGCAGGAAGAACAATGAGTTATCGCCGTTGGTCAGATACTGCGGCCGATCCAGCATGTCCGAGCGCTGGTCCGGGCCTGCTGGCATGAGGCTGCCCCACGGATTGCGGTAGCCGGCGGGATCGGTGAGGCTGGCATTGGCCGATTGCACGGTCGCCAGTAATTGCGTCAAGAATTGCTCATCGGCCGGCGCGAGTGGCGTATCTGGGTCAATCCGGCCAGCGCGTTCGCGGGCTTGCCGCAACAAGTTAGTCAACGTCAACGAACGCCAGGCAATTGGTCCCACCGGTGCCGACAGCAGTGGTGCCATGCGATCCAGGTTTTCACGCATCGCCTGTAATTGGTCGGAAGGCAAGAACAGCAGCGCGCGATTCTTCAACCCGGTGAGATCCGCTTTGGAAAACAACCGGTCGAACAGGTCGGGCTTGGTCGCCAGCGACGCGGCTAAGTCGTCAACGGCAGCGGACTTTCGTGCCACGTCGCCGCCGCGCAAGACGACGACGAGGTCATCCTCATCCCCGAACTCGGAGACAAATGCTTGCCATCGGCGTTGATAATCTTTGTCGGGGCTGGCCAGGTCGCTGCGGCGTGTGTAGTACTCCGTGCGTGTGCAAAATGCATAAGTGCCGCCGACGGCGAGCAGGCCGCTGAGGATCAATACACTAACAGGCCGACGGCACACGGCATCGACGAAGCGAACCATCATTCGCGACAAGAGGCCGGTTTCGCAAGTGCTCAAAGGGAGACTCCGCGACTTGACGGTGCGAGGCGAGAACCGCCCGCGCCGATGGGTCCGCTTTCTTACCCGTTCGCCGAGATTCCCACAAGAGGGCTTATCGCCGGGCCTACCCGGAATACCACGCCAACCATGAACAACCCTGCTTCACTACATACCCGAGCCAAAGCTATCTTTCGCCGACTGGGTAAACTGTATCCTGACGCGACATGTGCGCTACATCACAAGTCGCCATTCCAGTTGCTGATCGCGACCATCCTATCGGCGCAATGCACCGATGTGCGCGTCAACGTGGTCACGCCGGGATTATTCGCGCGTTTCCCCGATTCCCGAGCATTTGCCACGGCCCGGATCAGCGAGATCGAGAATCTGATTCGCTCCACGGGGTTCTTCCGCAACAAGGCCAAGAACATCCAGGCCCTGTGCAAAATTCTGGTAGCCGATCATGGCGGCAAAGTGCCCAACAATCTTGATGACCTGACAAAGTTGCCGGGTGTTGGCCGTAAAACAGCAAACGTCGTTCTTGGCAATGGCTTCAACATTCCCGGGATTACGGTGGACACTCATGTTGGCCGGCTCAGCCGCCGCATGGGTTTCACGAAGCACCTCGATCCCGTGAAAGTCGAGCTTGAACTCATGGAGATCTGGCCGAAAAAGGACTGGACGATGTTTAGCCACCGCATGATCTTTCATGGCCGCAATGTGTGTGGGGCAAGAAAGCCCGATTGCAAGAACTGTTCGCTGAGCGACGTGTGCCCGGCGTTAGGCACAGGAAAGTGATATTGGGTTTTTTCTCGTCATAGAATTGGCGAGTCAAATGGTGGGTCTCGCAGACTCGACCCACCCTACAA
>JANNLP010000271.1:0-2208 GCA_031396905.1 Gemmataceae bacterium | reverse complement strand
CCTGGCCGGGGCCGTGCAAGACATGCTCGTACTTGGAGCGTCGGTCCGGCGCGGCGGCAAATCACTAGCCGAGATCGCGCGGACGGAGTTGGGACCATTCGCCTCTGGCGTCACATCGCTGGCCATACTTTTTATTGTGGTGATCGCACTGGCTGGCCTCGGCTTTGTTGTCGTCAAGGCGCTTGGCGGTGAATCGATTCCGCGTGCCGACGGCACGATGATTGAAGTGCCCGGTTCGTCGTGGGGCACTTTCACCATCGCGGCGACGATACCCATTGCCCTCGCCGTGGGCTGGTACATGTATCGCATCCGGCCCGGGCATGTGTTTGAAGCCTCGTTGATCGGAGCGGCCGCGACGTTGATCGCCGTGGTCTATGGCAAAGACGTAGCCGACTCGGCGTGGGGACCCTGGTTCGCACTGTCACGCGGCGGCATCACCTTTGCTTTGTGCGCATACGGCTTCGTTGCCAGTGTGCTACCTGTCTGGCTGCTGCTCTGCCCGCGCGACTATCTTTCGAGTTTTCTCAAGATCGGCACCATTGCGCTGTTGGTCGTTGGCGTGGTGTTGGCCAATCCGGTGCTGCCCGCGCCGGCCATCAATACCGTGTTCGCGGATGGTGGGCCGACCATGCGGGGCGGCCTGTTCCCGTTTGTGTTCATATGCATCATGTGCGGTTCGATCTCGGGCTTTCACGCCCTCGTGGCATCGGGCACCACGCCGAAAATGATGGACAAGGAAACACAAGTGCGGGCGGTCGGCTACGGTGCCATGTTGATTGAAGGCCTTGTCGGAGTGGTGGCCCTCATCGCGGCAGCGTCGCTCGATCCAAAAATCTATTACGAGATTAACGTCGATCAGCGGGCGGCGGCCAAGTGGCAACCGCAGCTCGACAAAATGTACGTCGAACTTGGTAATGCCGACCTGACGCATTTGCCGGTGGAACGTCGCGACCTGAGCCAGATCGAAGAAAGCGTCGGCGGTGAAACGTTGCGCGGCCGAACGGGCGGGGCCGTGACACTTGCGGTCGGCATGTCGTTCATTCTCACCGACGCGGCCAAGTGGTTCATGGACCCGACCAAGGTCAAGGACTACATCCAGTATTGGTATCACTTCGCCATCATGTTCGAGGCGCTGTTCATTCTTACCACCATCGACACCGGCACCCGCGTGGCCAGATTCCTGCTTCAAGAGGCGATGGGCAAACTCTCGCCGCGCTGGGGCAAGACGGATTGGCTGCCAAGTTCGGCATTGGCGACGCTCATCGTAACCGCTGGCTGGGGCGTTTTGGTCTACACCGGGTCCATCGACACCATCTGGCCCATGTTCGGCATCGCCAATCAACTTCTCGCGGTATTGGCGTTGGCTTTGGTGACGACCATGCTCATCAACTCCGGCAAGGGCCGTTATGCGTGGGTCACGCTGATACCGATGCTGTTCGTGGCCACGACGACGCTGACGGCCGGTGCGCAGATGGTGGGCTACCAATTCCCGCAGAGAATCCGCGACGGTGACGTCGTGAAGGGGTATTTGTGCATGGTGCTCACGGTGGCTGTGATCGCGACGGTGGTGACGCTACTGCTGACGGCGATGGCGCGGTGGATCGCCGTTTGGCGGGGCGTGATTCCAGTCGCCATGGATCACGATCAGAATTCGTAGATTATCCTTACTTAGTGATGGAATTAGCATCGAGGTCTTGTCATGTTTCGCGCGCTTGCACTGTTGTTGTTGATGTCGTCGACCACCACGGCCGCTGATCTTCCCGTGGTTTCCCGCATTGGCTTCGGCTCGTGTGCCAGCCAGGAGCGGCCGCAGCCGATCTGGGACTCGGTGTTGGCGCAAAGCCCGGAGCTGTTCATCATGCTCGGCGCGAACATTTATGCCGACACGGATAATCCGACGATCATCAAACAAAAATACGATCAACTGGCGGCCGTGCCGGGATTTCAACGGTTACGGGCGACATGTCCATTGCTTTCAGTTTGGGATGGCCATGACTTCGTTGCCAATACCGCAGGCGCGGAAAACCCCAACCGGGACGCGGCTCAGAAGTTGTTTCTGGAGTTTTTCAAGGAGCCGACCGATTCGCCGCGCTGGAAACGGGCCGGATTGTACTGCGGCGCGGTGTTCGGCCCCGAAGGAAAGCGCGTGCAGGTCATTTTGCTGGACACGCGCTACCATCGCTCGCCACTCAAAGGCAAAGATCGCGA
>JANNLP010000251.1:0-6322 GCA_031396905.1 Gemmataceae bacterium | reverse complement strand
GACATTGACGCTTGATCTCGGCAAAACAAACAATTGCCGATTCATGCAATCCCATTCGATTCGACCATCGGCCGATGCGACGGAGGCCTTCGAGCTTACCTTCAGTAAGTGCGGTCCTGATTTCGGTGAGCATCCTTAGTCGTTCCTGCCACCATGGCGCTCTCGGCTGAGTTACGCGAAGGGTACGATCCAGCCCCAATTCCGTTGCAGGTTCAATCATCGGAAAAGGCGGATCACAACGATCCAGCCCCGATTCACGGAGTCGGGCACCGATTCGACCAAGGTCCCATATAGCAACAGATCGCGGGCCGGATAGGGCCAAAAGCCGACGGCCGTCGGCGGTGAAAACGGGGCAACTCAGGCGTTCGGGCGTATCAAACCGAATCAGTTCATTGGCCGACGGAACGTGAACCAAACGAATGACACCTTGGGCCAACGGTAATGCGAGCAGACTGCCGTCTGGGTTAAAAGTGCCGACCGAAATTGTCGGCCCCAACTCCGCTATCTCCTTCCAGTCATCCGGAGGACCCTCCGTTTGCCACAAGATCGACCGCTCGCCGGTCGAGTGCATCCACCGACCGTCGGTACTGAAACGGACATTGATTCCAGTGTTGTCGAGAAGCGTTCGTACGGGCTTTCCATCGCTTGTGTCGTAGGCAATGAGTGGCCGGAAACCGCCGCCAATGACGAGCCATCGGCCATTGGGACTGAGTTGGCCGTTTCGAAAATCGTGGCCAACCTCGAACCGCTGCAAGCGCGGCGGACCACCATGTCGCCATAGCGAGATTCCGGCATAAGGCTGCATGGTCGAAACGGATCGGGATCCGCAAGCCATTAACGTCCCGTCTGCCGACGATGACATTTGGTAAATGACGGTATTGGTCAATGGCTCGGGCGGATCGATGCGCCAACGGTCGCTGTTCTCGGGGTCCACGGTGATGCGTCGCCGGCTAATGCCGTCACTGTTTGAGGTCAAAATGCTTCCATCAGAAAAAAAATCGACACGCGCCCCGTTGGAAAAGTCGGCCAATGGGGCAATTTCTTTGCCGGTCGCCGCGTCCCAAAACGCGAAGCCCAGGTCGGACCGAGCAGCAATGAGCCGCCCACCAGGGTGAACATCTAGGCCATCACATTTTGCGCCGGCTGGCAACGCCTCACTCGTCAACAAACGACATTCGCTTCCGCCTGCGGCGCGCAGTAATCCGAGATCATGTCCTGCTGCCGCGATCGCGATGATGCCGCCGGCCCGGGATGAAAACGGTGAACTGGTTAACCCCCGGGCCTGGAAAAGGCGTAAGCCGGTCGCGGCGTCCCATATGACCGAATTTCCGTTCCAATCGCTGCCAACGAGTTGATTGCCGGATTCCAGGAACACGGGAGACAACCCGCTCTCCAGGTTGAACTTTCGAACTACCGTCCACGTTTGCGTCTCGTACAGGATGAGGTCGCGATCGGTGCAAATGACGACGAGCAGCCGGCCGTCGCGGCTCCATGCCACCGAATCAACGCCGGACGCCAATGGAAGAGTAACTCGGTTCGAATTCGTGGCCAGTTCGCGAACTTCGACGCCGTGATGGAAATAGGAATAGAGCGCCACGACGGGATCGCGCGGGTGCGGCACCGCAAAAACTTCTCTCGTCATCCCCTCTGCCGCGATGTCGAAGATTCGATCGCCCGCCGGCAATTCAATGGTACTCACCCGTCCGTCGGTTCGGGAAACGACGACGAGCCGGCTGTCCGGTCGAAAAGTTGCGCCGAGGGCACCGCTCAATTCGTGCAACAGTTTGGGCGGTCCCGGAGTCAGCGACCAAAGACGCAAAACTGACTCCGCCTGATACGCTAACGCTAGAAAGCTGCCATCCTGCGAAATCCGCACACGGGCCGGCCCACCTCGCCCGGGAATCAAAGCCAGCTCTCGGTCGTCGGACAGCCGGCGCACGGTGCATGCCCCGGATCGATCAACCCGGGCGTACACTGAGCAACCCTCGTCTACATCGACATTTATCGAACCCGACGGGAGTCGGCCCGGCCAACGGACGTCAACCGACAGGTCGGGCAAACAAATCGCTGCGACCGCCAGATATCGAAACCGGTGATTCCATTTTTCGCCCTGGGCGATCTGATCGGCACGGCGGCGTGCTTCCGTTAATAACTTCAGGGTCTCAAATCGCTGACCGGGTCGGCGGCTCAACCGATTGGCGTCGGCCTGGGCGATCAGTGAATCGACGAGCTGTTCTGAAGTTTGCCGCTCGGCTAGTTGCGTCGCGGAAAGCGCAGATCCCAATCTCCATGCCGCCACACTGGAGCCGATAGCAATGACGACGAGCAAAGTCGCGACGGCGGCTGCCAAGCCGGCCACCGCTGGATAGCGCCGGCACCACCGCCACGCCACGCCGACTCTGCTCAGCGGCCGCGCCATGACGGGTCTTCCGTCCATAAACCGACGGAGGTCTTCCGCAAGCGCGGCAGAGCTCATGTATCGCCGTGACGGTTCCTTTTCGAGGCATTTCAGACAGACGGTTTCGAGATCGCGCGCCAACCCCGGACGTAACTTAGTCGGCGCCACCGGGTCGGCAGATACGACCTGGTGAATGACCTCAATCACACTGTCGCCACGAAATGGTGGCAGTCCGGTCAACAGTTCATAGAGAACCGCACCCAAGGCGTAAATGTCAGCAGACGGCCCGACCGTTTCCCGCTTACCGCCGGCCTGTTCGGGCGCCATGTATGCCGGAGTGCCGATAAGGTCGCCGCTAGCCGTCTGTGCGGTCGTGCCGTCGAGCAATTTCGCCAAGCCGAAGTCGGCGATCTTTGGAATAGCGGGCAGCAGATCTGCGGCAGCGTCGTATTGCTTAGTGGCAGCTGCGTTGGTTTCATCTCTGGCCACTTGCCGAGGCCTGCCCGCTAGTAGGACATTTGTCGGCTTGACATCCCGGTGCACCACGCCCGCCTGATGAGCGATATGAATTGCGTCAGCAAGCGGGGCGATAATCCGAGCGGCGTCGAGCGGCGAAACGATCCGGCTCTTGCTCCACTCGGCAAGCGTGGGTCCGTCGATCAACTCCAACGCGAGGAACGGTATTTTCGCACCGGCCGGCGTAATCGCTTCGCCGACATCATAGACCTGGACGATGTTCGGATGTCGGAGCCGGGCGCATGCCAATGCCTCCGCCCGAAAACGGGCCACAGCCGACGATCCAGCCAGAGTGCCGCGCACCAAGACCTTGAGCGCGACCAACCGGTTCAGGCTCTCTTGCCGAGCGCGATAGACCACGCCCATCGCTCCCTGGCCCAGTTCGTCAAGGATCTCGTAGCCGGGAATGACCGGATAGACGGGGACGCTGTCGGCGGGCAGTGCCAAAAGAGCTTGTTGTGTGACAAAGAGCAAGGGAAGTTCGGCAGCGAAGCGCGGGAATCGACGAACGAAGTCGGCCACGTCCGGCTGCTCGCCGGATTCCAGCCGCAAGGTAAATTCCCCGCCAACGATGACCAGAGCATCGGCCGCGTCCTCATACTGATCGGGGAACGCTTCAAAATAGACTTCGGCGAGAAGGGGTTCCTTCTTCCGCCAGCGATGTGACTGATCGGCTCGTATTGCAGCCAAGCGCTCTGCGTTCGGAAGTAGTCCGATTCGCTCACGATCAGCCCGGGGCACCGCGGCCAACATCGACGGTCGCGGAGAATCACTCATCGAATTCACCACAGTCGTCCAAGCCAAGCGCTTCAGCGGCTCGACCTAATGCCCGATCAAGCTGTCGCCGCCGCGCCTGGGCCGTTCCGCCCAATTCGGAAGCGATCTCTGGCCAAGTACATCCTTCCGTTCGCCGATCGACCAATAGGCGCTCCTCGTCGTTCAGACGTCCGTGGATCGCCGACATTAGGTCTCGTTGGATCGCCTGATGTTCCGGCCCAGGCTCCGTTGTTGCCACCAGTTCCAGGTCGGCAAATTGATCGACCCGTTGGACGTCACGTCGGCGTCGGCGCGCATTGCGAGCTCGGTTGCGAAACTTGTAATCGGCCATTCGGACCAAAAGGGCAACGAGCTGGTCCGGTCGGTCGAAATCGTACATTCCGGCCGCCGCCCGAACAAAAAAACTGCACAGCACGGACTGGCAAACATCTTGCGAATCGAACTGCCGCCGAAGCGCGGGGTCGGTAAGTCGAATGCGCACAGCCGCCCGGATGACTGTCTCATATCGGCGCACCAACTCGGCCGCCGCGCGGACTTCGCCAGCGCGAACTTGAGAGAGCAACTCCTGAAGCGCGATCAAGTCGTCCATCTTGATTGAGTGGCCAATTGGACTCGACACGTCTTTGCCGTCAAGCTACCAAATGTCGACCGGGATTTCTCCAAAATACTCGATTACTAATTGACGCTCCAATGCGCGCTTTGGCATCCATGAATCAGCCATTCCTACAGAATCTAGTTCTTTCCCATCCACATTATGTCGAATAGCGGTGACCAGGAAGTATCCAAAAGCTGGTGGCGGAGCTGGAGGCGAAGCCCGAGAAGCCGATCGAGGCAGTGCCGTCGCAGGTGGAGAAGTGACATGGCGACAGACGGAAATGGCTATCGCGGACCGCATGAGCCGAGTTCGCTGAACGGTTACGTTCGAAGCAGCCAGCCTACCCGCCGACCGCGCTTCGGTTACATCGACGATTGGCACTTAGTTCTGACAGTATTCTTGAATCTGTGCGAGTAAGGCAGCTACCCAGCTTCTCAACTGTGAAGATTATTTCGAGATCTATGTGCCATTCGTCACATCGTCCGAGGCCTCAACGGTAGTTTGATCCGTTAATGCCGTAAACAGCCCATCTGGTCGCGTGGCGACACCTTTGAGAGCCAGTCTCAGAGGCGTGCGAGCGCATGCGCGCATGAATATTACTGAGACGAGATTGACAGTACGGTTCAGCCGTGTTGGTTCGCAAAGCGACACCCTAAAGCGAAGCTGCGGCGCACGCGCCTGAATCTCAAACCTGCCACTGGCAGGTAATCGGAAATTGAACAACGAAAAACTAGGCGATTTTCGAAGATTTGGAATGTCGCTCTCCATTGCATTGGCGATGATTTTCCCCGTGTTTTTAGGCCTTTTGCGGCTGTCATGCGGCCACCTGAAAATCGCTAGGTCCGCGGTTCGATCCCGCGTCTGTCCATTGAAATAGACCGCAAGTCCAAATACGAAGTATTGCCATTCACCCAATTCGTCTCCGGTTGATCACCACACGTGTGTCAACCGCCGCGCGCATAATGAGACCCAAGCTGTTGACTGAGTCGTGTGCTGCCCGATACTGAACGGACTGTCGCATCTCGGCAGGCATTTGCGTGTGCCAGCCCTTGCCTCGCTTGACTCCGCCTGCAAAATACTCACCGAAGTCGGGTTTTGCATCGGGGACGTGCCGGATTTTGCGAAGTACTATTCCGCGGTGAAATTCTGGAAGAAGGTAAAAAGCCTGAAGAATTTCCAGGGCATGGGCCGTTCCGTTCTTCTGCCGGCCTTCGAATTGTTCAACGCGTTGAAGTCATCGCAAACACCTAGGTGGGCGAAAGCCGTTGCGATCGTCGCTCTTGGATACCTCATTCTCCCATTGGATGCCGTCCCCGATATCTCGCTTGGAGCAGGACTCGTCGGTGATCTGCTCGCACTTACGACGGCCATTCAGGCGATTGCCGGATACGTGACGCCGAAAGTGACCCGCGACGCCACTGCGAACGTTGAGAATCTCCTTCAGACCGTGTTACATCGGACGCAATTCAAATTGGTCCCCGGCCAATGAATTCTCCTGTCGGTACCAGAGTCATATGCGTTTAGCGTCTGGCTGGTCAGACCGATAATAGGTCGGTAGTTTCACTCCGCAATGATCGTTGGTTGTGTAAGCCCAAACCTACTTCGGTGTGTCAGACGAATGGCACTTAGTTCTTCAGCAAGTCATTGACTCCAAATGACATAGGCAGAAAAGGCCTCACTTGCGTAGATGGTGTTGGTCAACACATCCATCAGCGGCAAGGAGGCCCAAGGATGCGATATTTTACTCGAGGACGATTTCAGCAACAGGCGAGTTTCCTCCGCCGTCAGTTTCTCCAGGATGGAGATCTTCCGTTCACTAATGTCCTCACGGAGGAGGTCATTGCCCAAGCGTTGACAGCGATTAGCGTGTGCTGGTTGGACAGGATCTTTTCCCCGCTGGTCACCTTGTGGGTTTTTCTGGGACAGGTCTTGAGTGCGGATCATTCCTGCCGCGGCGCCGTCGCCGCGCCGCGGGCATACCGCCTACATTGAGAATGGGGGAACAGTTGCGCGACTGCCAGTGTCCGGCTAGAATG
>JANNLP010000248.1:0-1655 GCA_031396905.1 Gemmataceae bacterium | reverse complement strand
CTGCGTCACCGTTCATGCCACGAAGCCGGTGTTGGACTGCCTGCAACAGGATGTGTTCAACGGCCGCCTGTATCCGGACATGCTGGAACTCTCGAAGCGGATGGCCCCGTTTCTGAAGTTGAATGAAATCACGCCGCGCATACCTGTCGAGATCGCCGGTATCAAGGTTTTGCCGATCCCCGTGGATCATGCTGTCCCGTGCGTCGGATTTATTTTGGACGACGGCGCCGATGTGGTGGCCATCGTGACCGATACATCACCGACGCAGGAGATTTGGGATGTGTTGGCCAAGACGGAGCGGCTTCGGGCGATCTACCTTGAATGCTCGTTCCCCAATGACTTTGCAGGAGTCGCCAAAGCATCCAAGCATCTGACCACTGCTTTGTTTGCGGAAGAACTGCGAAAGCTGCCGCCGGATGTTCCCGTGATGGCCATTCACATCAAACCGCGCTTTGCCGCGACCATCGAACGTGAAATCCAGGCTTTGGGCAATCCGCGAGTCCGAATAGCCCAGCCCGGGCAAGTCTGCCAACACACGGCGAAGTAACGCAATCCCATTCCGATCGCGCTACGCGCATAAAAACGCCCCGCTCTGGCGAAGCGGGGCGCACGCGGGTCTCGCGTCTCCTCATCAGTCGGACTTATCCTTACGGATATTGAACCGAACCGGTGAGTCGCCAGAATTGGAGATCAGCTTTTCCACTCGTGCCTTGTACTTCGATGGCACCTTGTCCAGCGACGAGTACTTGGCGGAAAACCCAGGTTCATCAATCGACACGTTGGTCACGGAGACTTTCTTGTTTTCCATGGTCCCGGTGACCACCAGCGTCAATTCGCCGTCTTTCTCGGTGGCCTTGAATTCGTCGTTGTTGATGCTGACCGACACGGTCTTATTCGACTTTTTCTCCGACTTATTGTCTTCGCCCTTCACTTCTTTGGCAGCACGAGCCTCCACGGCAGCCTTGAAATGTTCGCCGGCAGCGGCATGTTTCTCCGCGGCTTCGGCGGCGACCTTCACGCGATCAACTTTTTCAGCGAGCTTGATGCCGCTGACGGTTTCCTTCTTGCCTTTGCGAAGCACCGTCGCGTCGACTTCTTTGTCGGACGACACACCATTGAGAAGCTCAATGAACTTGACGACATCATTGGGCACGTCTTTGCCGGCAAAGGCCAGGATGATGTCATTGGCTTTCATTCCTGCCTTCTCGGCGGCGGAGTTCTTTTTCACATCGGTGATCAGCAAACCCTTGTCTTTTGACAGGCCCAAGTGTTCGACCAAAGCCGCACCGGGCTTATCGGCGGAAATGCCAAGCCGGCCCTGTTGCATCGGCGCGCCGGACCATTTGACGGCGTCGAGATGCATCAAGCCTTGTGCTCCACCATCGCCACCGAATACATGGACACCAGCCGGCAGCTCTACACCCTTAAGATTGTCCAGGTGTTGCACGATCTTGCCGTGGACCTGTTGGCCCGCAAGCGGTGCCATCGCAATCGCGAACTTGGCGCCATCAAGACCCTTGGTCACTTCCTTGACAATTTTTTCGATATCTTCGTCGGCCAGTTTCACCTTCTCCAGGGCCTTGCGAAGCTTCTTCTCGATTTCGGCCTTGTCGATGCCGCCAACCATGCTGCCGGCACCGTCACCCAGCATCACC